>DASUSF010000190.1:0-2779 GCA_036375275.1 Geminicoccaceae bacterium
GATCCGGGCGCGATGCTCGAGGCGCTCGAGCCGATCGCCGGCAAGATCGCGGAGCGCGCGGCCGCGAGCGGGCGCATGGCGCGCACCCTGACCCTCAAGATCAAGCATCACGACTTCACCATCCATACGCGGAGCCGGACCTACGACGGCGGCGTCGACCTCGAGCACCTGATGAGCCTCGCGCGCCGGCTGCTGCACACCCCGGGGCCGCCGGCGCGGCCGGTCCGCCTCCTTGGTCTGGCGCTGTCCAACTTCGGGCGGGAGGCGGGCGGACCCGACCAGCTGACGCTCCGCTTCTGATCCGGAACCAGGGGCTTCGGGGCTCGTTGACCTTCCCAGCATCGATCTCGAGGAGGAAGGAAATGAACAAGTTCCTGGTCGGCATCCTTGGCGGCACCGCGCTGGTGCTCGCCGGATGCGGCGACACCACCGAGCAGCGCGCGGCGAGCGGCGGCCTCGGCGGCGCCGCGGCGGGCGCGGTGGTCGGGGGCCCGGTGGGCGCGGTCGTCGGCGGTGCGGTCGGGGCGACAGGCGGCACGGCGATGGACAAGGGCGCGGTGGAACAGGTCGAAGAAGCCACCGAGTGAGCCGGCATCCGTCCCGGCGCAGCCAGAAATCGCGCTTGATCAGGAACAACTGCCGGGCGTGACGCGTTTATCCATCAAGGCGGCGTAGATCTGCGGTGCTCGAGAAACACCTCGCCCTCGTCACGGCGACGCCGCTTCCGAAAACCACGGCGAGGGAGTGACGGGAACATGGACAAGATCAAGCTTGCGATTCTGGCCGGCGGCCTCAGCCTCGGCCTCGGCGCCTGCGCCGACATGATGGGCTCGGAGGAGCCGATGATGGAGCCGGCCGCCGGCCCGTCGACCATGGGGAATCCGGACAGCGAACCCGGGATGACCACGGAGCCGGGCGACGACATGATGGATTCCGACGACCAGGAAGGTGCGGGTTCTGGACCTGGCGGCGCCGGGCCGGGCACCACCCAGTAAGGACGAGCCAGCAAGGACGCTTCCAGGCGGGCTGGCAGGGTGCCGGCCCGTCTGCTGGTCGTCAGCTTCCGAACCGCGTGCCGTCGAGGCTGGCCGCTTCGAATCCGGCGGCCTTGAGCCGGGTCACGATCTCCCCCGCGTGAGCGGCGCTGCGGGTCTCGATGATCACGTCGATCTCGGTCGCCTTCACCGAGAGAGGCGAGAACGCCCTCTGGTGGTCGACCTCGACGATGTTGCCGCCGGCCTCGCCGATCATGGCCGCGACCTTGGCGAGGCTGCCCGGCACGTCGGGGATTCCGATCCGCAGCCGGATCAGCCGCCGTGAGCGGACCAGGCCGCGGAGGATCACCGCCGAGAGGAGGCGGAGGTCGATGTTGCCGCCGCACAGCACGACGCCGACCCGGCGGCCGGCGAACCGCTCGGTATAGCTCAGGACCGCGGCGAGCCCGGCGGCTCCCGCACCCTCGATCACCGTCCGCTCGATCTCCAGGAGCTGCAGGATGGCGTCCTCGAGGGCGATCTCCTCGACCAGGAGGATGTCCTCGACCAGGGCGTCGATGATCGGCGTGGTGAGCCGGCCCGGCACCTTGACCGCGATGCCTTCGGCGATGGTCGGCCCTGGCGCCACGTCGGGCAGCCCGAGCCGGCGCCGGTACATCGCGGGATTGGCCGCGGCCTGGACCCCGATCATCCGGATCTCCGGCTTCAGCGCTTTCGCGGCCGTCGCTACCCCCGCCATCAGCCCGCCGCCGCCGATCGGCACCACCAGGACCTCGAGGTCCGGCGCCGCCTGCAGCATCTCGAGCCCGATCGTGCCCTGGCCGGCGATGATCTGCGGGTCGTCGTAGGGATGGATGAAGGTCAGGTCGTCGCGCTGCTCGAGCATCCGGGCATGGGCGGCGGAATCCTCGAGCGTCTCGCCCTCGAGCTCGACGCGGGCGCCGAGCTGCCGCGTCTTCTCGACCTTCACCGCCGGGGTCAGGCGCGGCATCACGATGGTTGCCGGGATCCCGAGCCTGGCCGCATGGTGCGCGACGCCCTGCGCATGGTTGCCCGCCGACATCGCGACCACGCCCCGCCGGCGCTGGTCGGCATCGAGGCTCAGCAGCTTCACGCACGCGCCGCGGTCCTTGAAGGACGAGGTGAGCTGGAAGTTCTCGAACTTGAAGGTCAGCGCGCAGCCGGCGCGCTCCGAGAGCCGTGGCGACGGCAGGCAGGGGGTGTCGACGGCCCGGCCCCGAAGCGCCTCGGCCGCTGCCTTGATGTCGTCGAGCGCGACGGTCATCGGACGCTCCCGACCAATGCCTCAGGGAAAGATCGGCGCCTGGCTCAGGCCGCTGGTTTCCTCGAGGTCGAGCATCAGGTTCATGTTCTGAAGCGCCTGTCCCGCGGCGCCCTTGACCAGGTTGTCGGTCACGGAGAGCAGGATCGCCTGATCCGGCCGCCGGCCGGGATGGACCGCCATCAGGCAGAGGTTGGTGCCCCGGACGTGCCGGGTGGCGGGCAGGCTCTTGAACGGCAGGACGCGCGCGAACGGCTCGCCGGCGTAGGCACGGGCGAGCGCGTCGTGCAGGTCGGACGCTCCGGCGCCGCCCTGGCTGCGCACGTAGATGGTCGCGAGGATGCCCCGGTTCATCGGCACGAGGTGCGGCGTGAAGGTGACCTCGACCGGGCGCCCGGCGGCCTCGGACAGCCCCTGCTCGATCTCCGGCGTGTGGCGGTGCGAGCTGACGCCGTAGGCGTGGATCCCCTCGCTCACCTCGGCGTGCAGCGATCCCTCCTTG
>DASUSF010000191.1:0-3334 GCA_036375275.1 Geminicoccaceae bacterium
GGCGCTCGGCCTTCGGCCACGTCGACCTGCCGCGGCTGGTCGAGGGCAACGTCGGGCTCCAGGTGTTCACGATCGTCACCAAGAGCCCGGTCGTCTGGGCGCGGATCGGCATCCCGGGCGCCCTCTGCGTCGATGCCGGCAGCCTCAACCTCGCGGCCGTGCTGGCCTTCTTCCAGGGGCGGCCGGCGTTCAGCATGCGCGAGCGGATGTTCCTCCAGGTCCGCCGGCTGAAGGACGCGATCGCCCGCTCGAGCGAGCAGGCGGGCGCCGAGCTCCGCCTGATCACCGACGTGGCGGATCTCCGCGCCCTGGTCAGGGACCGCCGGGCCGGCCGGCAGGTGGTCGGCGCGATCCTCGGCATCGAGGGCGGGCACTGGATCGGCGATCCCGAGCAGGGCTCGGACTCGGTCGACGCCGACCTGCACGAGCTGTTCGACCTCGGCATCCGCCAGATCGGGCTCACCCATCGCTTCGACAACCTGCTCTCCGGCTCGAGCGAGGGCTGCGACCAGTACGGTCTCACCGAGTTCGGCCGGCGCGCGGTCGAGCTGGCGGAGGAGCTCGGGATCGCGCTCGACCTCGCGCACATCTCGCCCGCGGGGCTGCGCGAGGCGCTCGAGATGGCGAGCCGCCCGGCCCTGGTCTCGCACACCGGCATCCAGGCCGGGTGCGAGCCGCCCTGCCGGCCCGAGCGCAACCTCAGCGACGACGAGATCCGGCTGATCCTTGCGAACGACGGCCTGATCGGCGTCGGCTACTGGCCGCAGGCGGTGGGCCCGAGCGCCGCGCGGATCGCCGACGCCATGGCCCACATCGTCCGGCTCGGCGACGCGATGGGCCTCCAGGGCGACCGCCACGTCGCCTTCGGCTCGGACTACGACGGCTCGGTCACCCCCTTCTTCGACGCCAGCCGGGTCGACATCCTGACCACCATCATGCGCCGCCGCGAGGCGCCGTTCAGCGAGGCGACCATCCGCAACATCGCCGGCATCAACGCGTGCCGCTACTTCGCACGCGTGCTGCCGGGCGGCAGCGCGGCGGCGGCGGACGAGATCTGCGCCCCGCTCCAGGCGCCCGTCCTGCCGCTCAGGCCGGCGCCGCCGCCGGCTCCGGTCGTCGTCGAATCGGCTGAACCTGAAATTTTGTGAAGCAGCGCCACAGCCACTCCGCCGGCCCCATCGTGAACGGCACCAGCCAGAGCCGGCTCGAGAGCACCATCAGGCCGTAGCCGACGAGGGCGACGGCGAGCACCGTCGCCGTGTCGGCGTTGCCGATCCAGCCGAGCCCCCAGCCGTAGAACGCGATCTGCCCGATCAGGCCGTAGGCGAGGTAGTTGGTGAGCGCGAGGCGGCCGGGTGCCGCGAGGAGGTTCGCGACCGGCCGGGCGGCCGGGCGGTCGAGCAGCAGCGCCGCGCTCGCGAGATAGCCGGCCGCCAGCACCGGCGTCCCGACCAGCATCAGCGTGGCCAGCGGCGAGGTCTCCGGCAGCAGGAACTCGGCGATCGAGGCGGCGAGCCCGAGCGGCAGCGCGACCGCCGCGACCCGCCGGAGCAGCGGCCGGTGGCGGTCGAGCCGATGCGGGATCTGCCGCCGCCCGACCCAGAGGCCGAGCAGGAACAGGCCGAAGATGTTGAGGTTGTCCCAGGTGTCGTAGAGCGAGCTGCTGCCGCCGGCGTAGCCGAGGTAGCGCTCGACCCCGTACTGCATCGACTGCAGCCAGGACGGGCTCGAGAACGCGGCCAGCGCCGCGAGCTCGTAGGCGGTCTGCTCCTCCTCGCCCGGGGTCGCCCCGAGCGCCGCCAGCAGGGCCGGGGCGCCGATCAGCAGGAGCGCCGCCGAGGTCAGGACGACCCACCCCGGCAGGCGGACGAACAGCAGCAGCAGCGCCCCGAGTGCCGCGTAGGTCAGCAGGATGTCGGCCCAGTAGAAGAAGACGACGTTCGCCACCCCGAACGCCGCGAGCCCGATCAGCCGGCGCGCGTACATCAGGAGGAACGACGCCTCGTAGGGGTCCTTCCGCGCCAGCAGCAGGGTGAAGCTGAGCCCGAACAGGAACGAGAAGGCGGACAGGAACTTCTTGTCCAGCAGCACCTCCAGCGCCAGGTCGAGCGCGCGGTCGACCGGCCCCTGCAGCGCCGCCAGCGCCTCCGGCGACAGGTACTCGATCCCGCTCTGGTCGCGGAGGTTCATCACGAGCACGCCGAACAGCGCCAGCGCGCGGACCGCGTCGACCACCACCAGCCGCTCCCTGGCGCGGGCCTTCCCGCCCGATCCGGCCTTCTCCGCAGGTCGGGCGGGACGCCCGGCGTCGGCGGTCATGTCGCTGTCCAGCTCCTCGCGGTCGGTCGGTGGAGCATGATCAACGTCGGCCGCGGCGGTTCGCTCCCCGCCCGGCCCGGCGCCCTCAGGCGAGCTCGCCGAGGTACAAGGGCAGCGCCGCCCGCCAGAGCGGCCAGTCGTGGTCCCATTCCGGCCCCCACGGCACCACCCGGTTCGGGATGCCCTTCGCCCCCATCACCCCCGCCATGTGCCAGGATTCTTCCGGAGATTCCCAGCGCCCGCCGCCGTAGACCAGGAGCGCGAACCGCCGCCGGAGCGTCATCAGCTGCCAGTCCTCGCCGAGGCTCGGGAGGTAGTGCCAGGGCGAGCTGAAGAAAAAATCGTCGTCGAAGTGCCCGCGCAGCCACGGCCCGAGGTCGTAGGTCCCGCTCATCCCGATGCCCGCCCGCACCGCGTCCGGGTGCCGGCAGAGCAGGGCCAGCGCGTTGAACGCCCCGATCGAGGCGCCGGCGGCCAGGATCTCGATGCCCCCGTCCCGGCAGTCGCTCCGGATCGCGGGCACCACCTCGTGGTAGAGCATGGCGTCGAACCGGTTCTGCAGCCACGTGCAGTGCCTCGGGTCCTGCTTCTCGAGCCAGGCCCGCCCGGCGATCGAATCGACCGAGTAGACCTTGATCCGCCCGCCCTCGATCAACGGCCAGAGTGCTGCGACCAGCCCCTCGCGCTCGATCTCCTCGGCATCGCCGCCGGCGGTCGGGAACACCAGCACCGGCGTCCCGAAGTGCCCCCACCTGACCAGCCGCACCCACCGCTCCACCCGCTCCGAGTACCAGCTCGACCCGTCCTTCATCCCCGCCCCCGCGTTCCCCGCGGTTGTCGCTGGCGATCATGGCCGATGCAAACAGCGACGAGGGCGCGCCGGCCAGGCCGGAGTTGCACAGACGCATGCGTCACGTTGTTTGTCGCGCGAGGGGCGACTGCTCGCCCGGGAGGACGGGATGATCGCCGCCATCGCCGGGGAAGTTGCGTTCAGGGCACTGATGATCGAGGAGCC
>DASUSF010000192.1:0-2528 GCA_036375275.1 Geminicoccaceae bacterium
TGGAGGGCGATCGGCAGGCCGGTGGCGCGCTCCAGATCCTGCGCGAAGGCCAGCACCGACTGGCAGCGCCGGCCCTCGCGCCCGTCCATCTCGAGCGGCCAGCCGACCACCAGGAGGCCGGCGGCGCGCGCGCGGATCAGCCGGCCGATCGCCTCGAGGTCGGCGGCGAGCCGGGTCCGCCTGACCGTCGTGAGCGGCGTCACCAGCGACCACGTCGGATCGGCGCCGGCGAGGCCGATCGCGCGCTTCGAGACGTCGAGCGCGAGCAGGCCGGGGCGGCCCGCCAGCACGCCGCCCGGCACGTCGGTGAGGTTGCGATGGATCTGGCTCAGGGCTAGGTTCCGCAGCGTTCCCGTGACCTACATGTCCAGGCGCTGCTTTGGGCCTCCGAAGGACGCGGTGCAACCGGTTCACGGAGCCGACCCGTCTCCCGGGGATCTGCTGAGCAAAGATCAGTTGGTGGGGTGACCTGTCATGTCACTGGATGAAGCGACCGTCGCCCGGATCGCGCGCCTCGCCCGGATCGAGGTCGAGGACGCCATGATGGCGCCGCTCGCCGGCGAGCTGTCGCACATCCTCGGCTGGATCGAGCAGCTGAACGAGGTCGACACCGGCGACGTCGAGCCGATGACGTCGGTCGCCCGGATGAAGCTCGTGATGCGCGCGGACGTGGTGAGCGACGGCGACCGGCTGGACGACGTCATCGGCAACGCGCCCGAGCGCGAGGACGGCTACTTCGTCGTGCCGAAGGTGGTGGAATGACCGGCCTCACCGAGCTGTCGCTGGCCGAGGCGCGGGACGCCCTCCGCGCCCGCGAGTTCAGCGCCCGCGAGCTGACCGAGGCGCACCTCGACGCGATGGTCGGCGCGCGCTCGCTCAACGCCTTCATCACCGAGACCCCGGAGGTGGCGCTCCGGCAGGCGGACGCGGCGGACCGGCGGATCCAGGCGGGGGAGGGGCGCCCGCTCGACGGCCTGCCGATCGCGGTCAAGGACCTGTTCTGCACCGCGGGCGTGCGCACCACCGCCGGCTCCAACATCCTCTCGAGCTTCGTCCCGCCCTACGAGTCCACCGTGACCCGGAACCTGTTCGAGGCCGGCGCGGTGATGCTGGGCAAGGCGAACCTCGACGAGTTCGCCATGGGCTCCTCCAACATCACGAGCCACTTCGGGCCGGTGACCAACCCCTGGACGGCGCCGGACGAGGATCAGCCGCCCCTGGTCCCGGGTGGCTCGTCGGGTGGCTCGGCGGCCGCGGTCGCGGCGCGCGTCGCCCTCGCCGCCACCGGCACCGACACCGGCGGCTCGATCCGCCAGCCGGCGAGCTTCTGCGGCATCGTCGGGATGAAGCCGACCTACGGGCGCTGCTCGCGCTTCGGGATCGTCGCCTTCGCGAGCTCGCTCGACCAGGCGGGGCCACTCACCCGGACCGTCCGCGACGCCGCTATCCTGCTCGGGCAGATGGCGAGCTTCGACCCCAACGATTCGACCAGCGCCGACGTGGCGCTGCCCGACCTCGAAGCCGCGCTCACCGGCGACGTCCGGGGCCTCCGGGTCGGGGTGCCGGCGGAGTACCGGCTCGACGGCGCGCCGGAAGCGATCCTGCGCCTCTGGGACCAGGGGGTCGAGTGGCTGAAGGCGGCGGGCGCCGAGGTCCGGGAGATCACCCTCCCGCACACCAAGTACGCGCTGCCGACCTACTACATCGTCGCTCCCGCGGAGTGCTCGTCCAACCTCGCCCGCTACGACGGGATGCGCTACGGGCTCCGCGTGCCGGGGCGCGACCTCGCCGAGACCTACATGAAGACCCGGGCGCAGGGCTTCGGCACGGAGGTCAAGCGCCGGGTGATGATCGGCACCTACGTGCTCTCCGCCGGCTACTACGACGCCTACTACCTCAAGGCGCAGAAGGTCCGGGCGCTGGTCGCGCGCGACTTCGACCGGGCGTTCGAGCAGGTCGACGTCGTCCTGACGCCGACCGCGCCCTCGGCCGCATTCCGGATCGGCGACAAGACCGACGATCCGGTCGCAATGTACCTGAACGACGTGTTCACCGTGCCGGCGAGCCTCGCGGGCCTGCCCGGGATCTCGGTGCCGGCGGGGCTGTCGGCGGAGGGCCTGCCGCTCGGCCTGCAGCTGATCGGACGGCCGTTCGACGAGGCGACGGTGCTCCGCGCCGCCGGCGTGCTCGAGGCCCAGGCGGCGTTCGAGGCGAGGCCGCACCGCGCGATCGGGAGGGCGTGATGACGGAAGTGATGGACCGGCCGGCGGCAGGGGCGGGCGAGCGGCCCCGCTACGTCATCGAAGGCGCCACCGGTGCCTGGGAGATCGTGGTCGGGCTCGAGGTCCACGCCCAGGTGATCTCGAACGCCAAGCTGTTCTCGGGCGCCGCCACCGCCTACGGCGCCGCGCCCAACACCCAGGTCAGCCCGGTCGACGCCGGCATGCCGGGGATGCTGCCGGTGATCAACCGCTTCTGCGTCGAGCAGGCGGTCCGGACCGGCCTCGGCTTGAAGGCCGCGATCAACC
>DASUSF010000193.1:0-2638 GCA_036375275.1 Geminicoccaceae bacterium
GACGTTCGCCATGTCCCAGGGCGCCAGGAACTGGCCCTTCTTGACGTGGACCGCGCGCCCGGTCGCGGCCGCGGCCGCGAGCAGGTCGGTCTGGCGGCAGAGGAAGGCCGGGATCTGCAGCACGTCGACTGCCTCCCCCACCGGCCGGCACTGGTGCGATTCATGGACGTCGGTGATGACCGGGCAGCCGAAGCGGTCGCGGACCTCGGCCAGGATCTCGATGCCGCGGGCGAGGCCGACGCCCCGCGCGCTGCCGGCGCTGGTCCGGTTCGCCTTGTCGAACGAGCTCTTGTAGATCAGGCCGCGGCCCGCCGCCCGGCAGATCCCGACGAGCGCGTCCGCGACCTCGAGGGCGTGCTCCCGGCTCTCGATCTGGCAGGGCCCCGCGATCAGCACGAACGGCAGGTCGGACGCGAGCGTGAGAGGTCCGATCTCCACCCGGTGCGCATCGCCACCGGCGCCACCCGCTTCTGCACGTGCCTCGGCAGACATCGTGATCTCGACTTATCCGCCGGAACCGGCCAGCGGCGAAACGTACGGCGCCAGGATTGCCGCCGTGACGACGAGCAACAGTCCCATCTGGATGCGTTGCCCGATGACCAGGGTTCGAATCTGGCTGTTCATGGCCTCGAACGCTGAAGAGATGGCGTCTGCCTGCTCCTCGGTCATGCCGGCATTGCGCAGGCGCATCCTGAGGTCGATCACCGGGGTCGCCATGCTCTCTCCCTCTTCTAAACCAGCCGCGAGCGGTCGACCGCCGCCTTGATGAACGACGCGAACAGCGGGTGCGGCGCGAACGGGCGCGACTTCAACTCCGGGTGGAACTGCACGCCGACGAACCAGGGATGGCCCGGCAGCTCGACCATCTCGGGCAGGCGGCCGTCGGGCGACATGCCGGAGAAGCGCAGCCCCGCCGCCTCGAGCCGCTCCCTGTAGTGGATGTTGACCTCGAAGCGGTGGCGGTGGCGCTCGCTGATCCGGCGCGTGCCGTAGATCTCCTCGAGGAGGCTGCCGGCGGCGATGTCAGCGGGGTAGGCGCCGAGCCGCATGGTGCCGCCGAGATCGCCGCCGGCGACCCGGGTCTCCCTGACCCCCTCGCGCTCCCATTCGGTCAGGAGGCCGACCACCGGCTCCGGCGTCGGGCCGAACTCGGTCGAGTTGGCGTGGTCGATGCCGGCGAGCCGGCGCGCCGCCTCGACGATCGCGAGCTGCATCCCGAAGCAGATCCCGAAGTACGGGATCTCGCGCTCTCGGGCGAAGGTGACCGCGGCGACCTTGCCGGCAGCGCCGCGCTCGCCGAAGCCACCGGGCACCAGGATCCCGTTGACGTCCGAGAGGTAGTGCCCGGCATCGGCAGCCTCGAAGATCTCGGCGTCGATCCAGCGGGTCACGACCTTGACCCGGTTGGCGATGCCGCCGTGGGTGAGCGCCTCGTCGAGCGACTTGTAGGCATCGGGAAGGCCGGTGTACTTGCCGACCACCGCGATCGTCACCTCGCCTTCCGGCCGCTTCAGGCGCTCCACGATCTCGTGCCAGCGCCCGAGGTCCGGCCCGGTCTCGTGCGGCAGCCCGAAGTGCCGCAGCAGCTGGGTGTCGAGGCCCTCGTCGTGGTAGCGGATCGGCACCTCGTAGATGCTGGCGACGTCGAGCGCCGGGATGACGGCGTCCGGCTGGACGTTGCACTGCAACGCGATCTTGCGCCGGGCCTCGACCGGGATCGGCTGCTCGGCGCGGCAGATCAGGAGGTCGGGCTGGATGCCGATGCCGCGCAGCTCGCGCACCGAATGCTGGGTCGGCTTGGTCTTCAGCTCGCCGGCCGCGGCGAGGTAGGGCACGAGCGTCAGGTGCAGGTAGGCGACCCGGTCGTGGCCGAGCTCGAACCCGACCTGGCGGATCGCCTCGAGGAACGGCAGGCCCTCGATGTCGCCGACCGTGCCGCCGATCTCGCAGAGCGCGAAGTCGACGTCGTCGACGCCGCTCAGCACGAACTCCTTGATCGTGTCCGTGACGTGCGGAATGACCTGGACGGTGCCGCCGAGGTAGTCGCCGCGCCGCTCCCGGCCGAGCACGTCCATGTAGATCCGTCCGGCCGAGGTGCTGTCGATCCCGCGCGCCGGGACACCGGTGTAGCGCTCGTAATGGCCGAGGTCGAGGTCGGTCTCGGCGCCGTCGTCGGTGACGAACACCTCGCCGTGCTGGTAGGGGCTCATCGTCCCCGGATCGACGTTCAGGTAGGGGTCGAGCTTCCTGAGCCGCACGGTGTACCCGCGGGCCTGGAGGAGCGCGCCGATCGCCGCCGAGGCGAGCCCTTTGCCCAACGACGACACAACGCCGCCCGTGATGAAGACGAAGCGCGTCATTGGGCGGGCATTATCACCGAGCCCCCGCGCGAAGACAACGGGGCGGGGCGTCGCGCGGGCCCCGGCTGCGCGGCCCCCGACATCTTCTCACTGCGCGACGGGCGCGCTCGGCTCCGCCGGCTCCGCCGGCGCGGTCGGGACCGTCGTGGCGGCCGGCTGATCGAGGATCGAGGTCGGGGCGGTCGCCCGGCTCGCGAGAATCGCGAGCACGAGGCTCGTAGTGATGAAGCCGACGGCCAGGAACGCGGTGGTCCGGGTCAGGAGGTTGGCCTGGCCGC
>DASUSF010000194.1:0-8107 GCA_036375275.1 Geminicoccaceae bacterium
CGCCGCCGAGCACGTCCCGCTCGGCCTGGGCGTCGTCGTCGAACTGGGCATCCGGCATCAGGATCAGCATGATCGTCCATGTGCTCATGAGCGGGGGCGCGCGCAACCTCGAGGCGACGCGAGCAGGCGGCGGCCCATGATCCAGCACCCGGCTCGCACGGAGCGGCTTTTCCGCAGGCGGCGTTGCAGGCCCGCCGCAGCGTCGCGCGCCATCTCCCGCTCCGGCGAAAATGCTCCTACCATGCCGGCTCGAGCGACGGGGGAGGATCCGATGGCGGGACGGCTTCAAGGCAGGCGCGTGCTGGTGACGGCGGCGGCCCAGGGAATCGGGCGGGCGTGCGCCTGCGCGCTCGAGGACGAGGGGGCGGAGGTGCTTGCGACCGACGTCAACACGACGCTCTTGACCGAGCTCGAGACCGAGGCGGGCATTCGGACCGCGCACCTCGACGTGCTCGACCAGGCCGAGATCGAGAAGCTGGTCCGCGAGCGCGGGCCGTTCGACGTGCTCGCCAACGTCGCGGGCTTCGTCCACAGCGGCTCGATCCTGGAGTGCGAGGAGGACGACTTCGACTTCTCGGTCAACCTCAACGTCCGGTCGATGTACTTCATGATCCGCGCCGTCCTGCCCGGGATGCTCGACGCCGGCCGCGGCTCGATCATCAACACGAGCTCGGTCTGCTCGAGCATCAAGGGCCTGCCCAACCGCTTCATCTACGGCACCACCAAGGCGGCGGTGATCGGGCTCACCAAGTCGGTCGCGGCGGACTTCGTCGGGCGCGGCATCCGCTGCAACGCGGTCTGCCCGGGGACGGTGGAGTCGCCCTCGCTCGACGAGCGGATCGCCGCCGCCGCCGACCCCGAGGAGGCGCGGAAGGCCTTCATCGCGCGCCAGCCCATGGGCCGGCTCGGCAAGCCCGAGGAGATCGCCTCGATCGTCGTCTACCTCGCCTCGGACGAGAGCAGCTACACCACCGGGCAGGCCTTCATCGTCGACGGCGGCATCTCGATCTGAGCGGCGGCCCGCGTGCAGGCGGGCATATGTTGCGGGCCGACCCGGAGCGGGCGCTCGCCGACGTTGGCTGGCAGCCGACTTCCGGCTGTTCGGGGGCGCCATGACCCGTGCCGCGCGCGGGCGCGTGGCTGGCGCCATCGGCGGCGGCTGACCGCGGCCGGCGATTACAACTGAAACCTTCGCGCCGGCTCCCCGAAATCGAGGCGACACGAGAGCCTCGTATAGCTCCGATCGACACGGGCCGGCGGTGCCGCCGGGCGGCGGGAGGAGACGAGCATGTTCGCGCTGACGGTCGACCACGTGAGCATCGGCTGCGAAGCGAGCGGCGAGGGTGAGCGCGTCGCGCTCGTGCACGCCTCGGCGAGCAGCGGTGCGCAGTGGCGGGGGCTCCGCCGCCGGCTCGAACCCGCATTCCGGGTGATCGCGCCGGACCTGTTCGGCTATGGCGGGACGGATCCCTGGCCCGGCCACCGCCCGATCACGCTCGCGGACGAGGCGGCGCTCGTCGAGACGGCGCTCGGGGACGATCGGACGCCCGTCCATCTGGTCGGACACAGCTACGGCGGCGCCGTCGCGCTCCGCTTCGCGATCGGTCATCCGGACCGGGTGCTGAGCCTGACGCTGATCGAGCCGGTCGCCTTCCACCTTCTGCGGGAAGGGAGCGGCTTCGCCCGGGCGTGCCTGGGCGAGGTCGAGCAGCTCGCGGCGACGGTGCTGCGCGGCCTCGCCACCGGCAACTGCGCGGCCGCGATGACGAGCTTCGTCGACTACTGGAACGGGCCGGGCGCCTGGGGCCGCTTCGACCCGCGGCGGAAGGCGGGGTGCGCCATGACCTGCGCCCGGCTCGCGCTCAACTTCCACGCCGCCCTGTCCGAGCCGATGCCGCTCTACGCGTTCCGGCGGCTCCGGATGCCGACGCTCCTGCTCGAGGGCGACCGCTCGCCCGAGCCGGTCCGCGAGGTCACCCGGCTCCTCGGCCGGACGCTGCCGGAGGCCCGCCTGACGTCGATCCCGGGGGCCGGCCACATGCTGCCGCTCACCCATGCCCCGCTGGTGGAGCCGATGATCGAGGCGCACCTGCTCGGCGCGGGCCACGCGGTCGCGCAGGCCGCGTGAGCGTCCTTCGCGCCGGCCGGGCGCGAGGTGCGCCGCATCACTCCCCGGCCGTCCCGCGGCGGGCGAGGCTCTCGCGCGCCGCGCGGAGCGCCGCAGCATGACCCGGGAGGCGCTCGAAGATCTCCCGCGCCAGCGCTTCCCGATAAGTGTGGGAGGTAGGGTTCCGGTCCTCGAGCATGCCGAGCCAGCGTGCTTCGTCGTCCAGCCAGCCGAGCCGGTAGGCGTGTCTCAGCGTCGCGCGAGGACTCGGGGCGTCGACGCCGTGTCCGGCGAGCACGCGGCGGGCGAGCTTCCAGAACAGCTCGAAGGTGAACTCGAAACGCTGGATCGAAGCATCGACCACGAGCGGATCGTCGGGCGCGCGGGCGAGTGCCTCGCTCAGCCGCTCGAGCGCGCGGCCGAGCTCGGCGAGCGCCCGGTCGTTCATGCAGGAGGATGCCTTCGTCTTCGATTTGCCTGCCAAGGCTCGCGTCGACCCGGTCGAGGCGGACGAGATCGACCATGAGCAGCGTCGGCGCGTCTTCCGGGAAATCGAGGTGAAGGCGGGTCCAGGCGTCGTCCGGCAGGCCCGGGGCCTCGACCGCGAGGTCGATGTCGGAGCGCTCGAACGCGTCGCCCCGGGCGCGGGACCCGAACAGCCAGACCCGCTCGATCCGGGGATCTTCAGCGAGCATGCTGGCGAGGCGCATGATCAGCTCGCCGCGCGGGAAGCCGGGCGCCAACCCGGCCC
Source organism: Geminicoccaceae bacterium (assembly GCA_036375275.1). GTDB lineage: Bacteria > Pseudomonadota > Alphaproteobacteria > Geminicoccales > Geminicoccaceae > DASUSF01. The sequence goes on from DASUSF010000194.1 coordinate 2,859, forward strand.
TGTTCCGCCGCGCCACGGCGTCGGCCATGTCACTTCGTCCCGTACAGCCGGTCGCCGGCGTCGCCGAGGCCGGGCACGATGTAGCCGTGGTCGTTGAGCCGCTGGTCGATCGCCGCGGTGTAGATCGGCACGTCCGGGTGCTCGCGCCGGAACTGGTCGATGCCTTCGGGCGCGGCCAGCAGGCAGACGAACTTGATCAGCTGGGCGCCGTCCTCGCGCAGCTTCTGGACCGCGGCGCAGGCGGAGTTGCCGGTCGCGAGCATCGGGTCGACCACGACCACCAGCCGTTCGCTCATGTCTTCCGGCACCTTGTAGTAGTACTCGACCGCGACCAGGGTGCTGGGGTCGCGGTAGATGCCGACGTGGCCGACCCGGGCCGAGGGCACGAGGTCGAGCATGCCGTCGAGCAGGCCGTTGCCGGCGCGCAGGATCGAGACCAGGCAGAGCTTCTTCCCGGCCAGCGTCGGCGCGATCATCTCGGCGAGCGGGGTGTCGATCGGGGTCGTGGTCACGGGCAGGTCGCGGGTCACCTCGTAGCCGAGGAGCAGCGCGATCTCGCGGGCGAGCTGGCGGAACTGCACGACGGTGGTGTCGCGCTTCCGCATCAGGGTCAGCTTGTGCTGGACCAGGGGGTGATCAACGACCGTCACCCCGTCCATCCTCGCCCGCTCCGCCATGCCCGCCTCGCCGCTTGCCGTTCGACATCGCCGCGCCGGCGACGTGGCCGACGCGCCCGGGTTCATTAGCACGCGGTTCGCAGGCAAGGCGAGCCGGAGCGCGCCCCGCGGGAGGCGCGACAGAGCGGACGCGGTGGCCCGTTCAGCGGCGGCGCGGGTTGACCTGGCAGCGGAGCTCGCCGCCGGTATGCTCCGCGGTGTGGACGTTGACGTAGACCGCGCCGTCCTCGATCAGCTTGCCCAGCCCCGCGAGGTCGCCTTCCGCCAGGACCAGAACGTCGTCCGTCAGGGTGTCCTGCACGTCGGCCCCGCGGATCGTGCCGCGAATGTCGTCCTGAGGCGACAGGCATTCGGGCACCGGGTTCGGGCTGCCGCCGACGTTGGTGCACAGGTAGGCGGCGATCCCGCCGTTGTTGCCGGGGTTGGCGACGTGCAGGTGCGCCTGCAGGACCGTCGTGCCGTCCGGGAACCGGTAGCGGAGCCGGTAGCGGATGGTGTCGTCGTTGCGCACGTTGGCGCGGAACCGCCCCCTGCCGTCGGAGACCACGGGCGGGTTCTCCTCGCCGCCGAGCAGGACGTCGCAGTTCTCTTGGGCGGATGCCGCCTCCGGCATGCAGGACACGGCGACCAGCCCGAAGCCGGCCAGGATGACAGTCAGTCTCATGGGAGCCTCCCAAACTCCGCGGCCGGACCGTCTCCGGCCCTCGGCGATCTTCGCCGCCCGCCGGTCCGGCGGCCATTCAAAAGTCGATGATCGAGCTCCTGGTCGCCGCCGCGTCGACGCCCGGCCGCCAGGCAGCCGGGACCGATCAGAACAGCGTGCCGTCGCTCTCGATGCGGAGCGGCGGACCGCCGTCCGGGCGCTTCTCCCGGGCGATCCGCCGGCCGGCGCTCCAGGTGCCGCCCTGGAGCACCCGGGCGAGCGGCAGGTCGGCCGCGCTCAGGCCGAGCAGCGGGCGCACCCGCCCCGCCAGCCGGTCGAGCAGCGCCACGGTCAGCGCCCGCCACTCGACCACGAGCTCGCCGTCGCCGGCATGGGTCTCCTCCAGGACCCGGTCGTGCTTCGGCACGATCACTCCCGTGTCGATCAGGAGGCCGCCGTTCCGGTACTCGGCGAGGCCGGTCAGCGCGTCGAGCCCGGTGACCTCGAGGCCGGCGCCCTCGAGCGGCTCGATCAGCGAGTACGCGAGCCACTGGGAGAGCTTGTGGAACGGCACGAGGCCGTCGGTCGGATCGTCGGTCCGGACGGCCGGGTGGCGGCCGACGTCGCCGATGTTGTGGCCGTCGAGCAGAATCCGCCCCGGCCAGATCGCGGCGAAGGCGTCCAGAAGCTCGATCAGGATGGTCCGGGCCGGCAGCCGCCCGCCGTCCGCCAGCCCGCGCAGGTGGTCGTAGAGGTGGCCGAGCCGAGCCGGGCGGCCGAAGCGTCCGGGATCGAGCTCGATCGCGGCGCCGAGCCGGTTGAGCAGGCGCACGCGCCCGTCGAGCCCGGCGAGCGGATTGTCGGGTCCGGCCTGGAAGGCTGCGGCGAGCGCATCCACCTCGAGGCCGCGGAGCGCCGCGCCGTCGGCCCGCAGCGGGCGCGACGGGTGCGCCGACAACAGGCCCCGCTCGAACAGCTCCAGGCTTGCGAGCGCCAGGCCCTCCGAGCGGGCGAAGGCGGCGCCGCTGGCCGGCTCGACGTACCTCCAGGCCGCGCCGGCGCCGGCGTCGAGGAGCACGCTCGGGATCACGAGGTCGAAGCGGATGCGCGCGATCTCGGCCGGATCGGCGTGGTGGAGCTGGCTCGCGAGCGCCGCCCAGCGGTCCCGGCCGTCGGGTGCGAAGTGGCGCCAGCGGCTGTGGAACGGGACGTCGAGGTCCGGGTACGCGGCGCGGGTCACGTCCGCGACCAGGCGCGCCGCATCATCGAGGCGCGCCGGGTCGACCCGGAAGTGCGGCGTCAGGCCGGCCTCGGCCGCGGCGAGCACGACCTTCGCACGCTCGCGGACCGCCTCCGGCGTCCGCAGCGCCCGGACCGCCTCCCCGATGCCATCGCCCGCCGGGGCCGTCACCGGCCCTGGTAGTCCTCGAGGGCCCGGCCCCTGACGGCGGCGAGCTCCTCGGCGGAGGGGGTGTGGTCGGGGGCGTAGTAGCCGGCCGCCTTCTTGGCGTCGATCTCGACCTTGGCGTCCTCGGGGATCATGCCGTCGGGGATCGGCACCCGCTCCCCGATCTCGATCCCCTGGCGCGCCATGGCGTCGAACTTCAGGTTGCTCATCGAGACCAGGCGGTCGATGCGGCGGATGCCGAGCCAGTGGAGGACGTCCGGCATCAGCTCCTGGAAGCGGACGTCCTGGACGCCCGCGACGCACTCGGTGCGTTCGAAGTAGGCGTCGGCGCGATCGCCGCCGGCCTGGCGCTTGCGGGCGTTGTAGACGAGGAACTTGGTCACCTCGCCGAGGCCGCGGCCCTCCTTCCGGTTGTAGACGATCAACCCCGCGCCGCCGTTCTGCGCCTCCTCGATGCACACCTGGATGCCGTGGACCAGGTAGGGCCGGCAGGTGCAGATGTCGGAGCCGAACACGTCCGAGCCGTTGCACTCGTCGTGGACCCGGCACGCCAGCTTGCGCGCGGGATCGGTCAGCGCCCCGACCTCGCCGAAGATGTACGCGGTCTGGCCGCCGATCGGCGGCAGGAAGACGTGCAGGTCGGGGCGGGTGACCAGCTCCGGGAACATCCCGCCGGTGTGCTCGAACAGGTTGCGCCGGAGGCTCATCTCGCCGATGCCGCAGCGCGCCGCGACGCCCGGGAGGTGCCAGACCGGCTCCAGCGCGACCTTGGTGCAGTTGACCTCGCCGTGGGGCGTGACGACGGCGCCGTCGGCCCGGATCGCCCCGCTCCGGAGCGCGTCGCGAAGCTCCGGCACGGTGAGCCGCGCCTTGGTCACCGCGATCGAGGGCCGGATGTCCCAGCCGTCGCGGAGCTGCTCCTGGAACGCCTCGCCGACGAGATGGCCCCACGGGTCGAGCGAGACGATCCGGCCGGGCTCCGACCACTGCGGGTGTGGCCCGATCTCGGCGGCCGGCGAGGTGTTGGTGAGGTCCGGACGGTGCATCGAATCGAGCGAGCCGGCGGCGACCGCGAGCGCCCGGTAGAGCGCATAGGAGCCGGAATGGGCGCCGATCACGTTCCGCCGCGCCGGGTCGGAGAGGGTCCCGATGACAGGGCCTCGCTCGCGCGGGCTCGCCGCCCCCCAGTTGATCCTGGGCGGCTTCGGCCGGTTGGGGCGCGGGTGCGAGGTGAGGACGATGTGGCGCCGGGACTCGCCCCGCTTGTCGCTCGCTTCAGCCATCGGTTGAACACTCGTGCGGCAAAGCGCGGATGATCTTCGAAACCGCTCCGCTTGCCAAATGCTTTCGCGCCGCCCGCTCTTGCCGGTCCCGGCATCTCGATTAGAGTGGCGCTGCCCGGAGGCCGCCGGACACGGGATGACCGGACGGAGGTGGCCCGAAGGGCGATGGCACGAGACGGGATCACCGTGCTCAAGTCGCCCGGAGGGCGAAGGCACGCAACGGGAGGCGGCGATGAAGCTGCTGCGCTACGGCGAGGCCGGACACGAGAGGCCGGCCATTCTGGACCAGGACGGCACGATCCGTTCCCTCGCCGGCGAGGTCGACGACATCTCGCCGCTCCTGTTCATGGGCGACGGCCTGGACCGGCTGAAGCGCCTCGACCTCAAGAGCCTGCCCCGGGTCGAGGGCAGCCCCAGGCTCGGCTGCCCGCTCGCCTGGGTCCCGAACCTGATCTGCATCGGGCTGAACTACGAGGACCACGCGAAGGAGACCAATTCGCCGATCCCGAAGGAGCCGATCGTGTTCATGAAGCACACCGGCTGCATCATCGGCCCGAACGACAAGGTCCGGATCCCGCGCGGCTCGGAGCAGACCGACTGGGAGGTCGAGCTCGGGGTCGTGATCGGCAAGCGGACCTCGTATGTCAGCGAGGCGTCGGCGATGGATTCGGTGGTCGGCTACGTCGCGGTCAACGACGTCAGCGAGCGCCACTTCCAGGCCAACGGCGGCGCCGGGCAGTGGATCAAGGGCAAGAGCCCCGACACCTTCGGCCCGATCGGCCCATGGTTCGTCACCAAGGACGAGATCCCGGATCCGCAGGACCTGAACCTCTGGCTCGAGGTCGACGGCCACCGCTACCAGGACGGGTCCACCTCGACCATGATCTTCGACGTCCGCCAGCTGGTGAGCCACCTCAGCAAGTACATGACGCTCCAGACCGGCGACGTGATCAGCACCGGCACGCCGCCAGGCGTCGGCGCCGGGGTCAAGCCGGACCCGGTGTTCCTCAAGCCCGGCCAGACCATGCGCCTCGGCATCGAGGGCCTGGGCGAGCAGGAGACCAAGGTCGTCGCCTTCGAGTAGTGCCTGGACTTCCAGCAGGCGGTAGCCAAAGCGCGAAGTTGCGCTGTTGGGTGCTGGCGCCGCCCGCATGCCTTTCGGGTGCTCTGGTGGTTCACGCCGGGGCGTCCTACCTGCATTTTTCTTGAGCGGGAGGCCCTGTTCGCTCTACGAGGTG
>DASUSF010000195.1:0-4807 GCA_036375275.1 Geminicoccaceae bacterium
GGTCGCGCTCGACCTCACCGTAGAGGTGCCGGGCCGGTTCTTCGTCCGCGGCCGCGGCCTCGATTCGGAGTGGCAGGGGCGGTTCGAGATCGAGGGCACCCTGGAGGACCCGCGCCTGGTCGGCGGCCTCTCGATCAAGCGCGGCCAGTTCGACTTCATCGACCGCCGCTTTGCGCTCAGGGAGGGCGAGATCGACTTCACCGGCGGCCTGCCGCCGACGCCGGAGATCGACGTCACGGCGGTCGCCGAGGCCGAGGACGTGACCGCGATCGTGCGCGCGAGCGGCACGCCCGACGATCTCGAGATCGAGCTCACCAGCGAGCCCGAGCTGCCCGAGGACGAGGTCCTCTCGCGGCTCCTGTTCAACCGGGACGTCTCGAGCATCAGCCCGACCGAGGCGGCGTCCCTGGCGATCGCCGTCAACCGCCTGCGGGGCGGCGGCGGCGGGCTCGACGTGCTCGGTCGCGCGCGCGCCGCGCTCGGCGTCGACACCCTCGACGTCGGGGGCCCCCAGGGCGAGGAGACGATCCGCGCCGGCAAGTACCTCTCGGACGACGTCTACGTCGAGGTCGAGCAGGGCCGGGGCTCCGAGAGCGGGCGGGCGCGGGTCGAGCTCGAGGTGCTGCCCAACGTCTCGATCGAGGCCGACACCGGCGAGGACGCCCGGAGCGGGGTCGGGGTCAACTGGCGCTACGACTTCTGAGCCTCTTACGAGGCTCTCTCTGGCGCCGCCCTGCACCGCGCGCCATATCTGGGCCTGCACGGGCGCGAGGTGAGGACGTGGCGGAGGCGGGCCAGACGACGGACGCGACCGGGCGCGCGGATCGGCGGGCGCCGGCGACGACCACCTTCGGCACGCCCTTCGATCTCAACCTGATCGGCCTGCGCACGCTCTACCTCAAGGAGGTCCGGCGCTTCCTCAAGGTGCCGGGGCAGACCCTCGCCGCCCCGGTCATCACCACGCTCATGTTCCTGCTGATCTTCTCGCTCGCGCTCGGCCGCGCCGGGCGCGAGGTCGGCGGCGTGCCGTTCCTGCAGTTCCTGGCGCCCGGGCTCGTGATGATGGCAATCATCCAGAACGCGTTCGCCAACACCAGCTCCTCGATCCTGATCGGCAAGATCCAGGGCAACATCGTCGACATCCTGATGCCGCCGCTCCGCCCGGGCGAGCTGACCTTCGGCCTCGTCGCGGGCGGCGTGACGCGGGGCCTCGTGGTCGCGGTGGTGGTCGCGCTCGCGATGATCCCGGTGGTCAGCCTCGACATCGCGCACCCGACCCTGGTCGTGTTCCACGCCCTCGGCGGCTCGCTGATGCTGGCCCTGCTCGGCCTGCTCGGGGGCTTGTGGGCGGAGAAGTTCGACCAGATGGCGGCGGTCACCAACTTCCTGATCACGCCGCTCTCGTTCCTCTCCGGCACCTTCTACTCGATCGCGCAGCTGCCGCCGGTCTTCCAGGCCATCGCCTACGCCAATCCCTTCTTCTACCTGATCGACGGCATCCGCATGGGCTTCATCGGCCACGCCGACGGCAGCATCGTGATCGGCATCCTGGTGGTGACCCTGGTCAACCTCGGGCTCTGGCTGCTCGCGCTGCGCCTGATCGCCCGCGGCTGGCGGCTCAAGAGCTGAGCTCCGGTTGACAGCCGGCGCGATCCTCCGCACGCTTCGCGCCCCTTCCTCTCCATCAATGCGACGCCGACATGTCCAACGCCTCCATCCCGCCGCTCCTGCCGGTCTACCGGCGCGCCGAGGTGACCTTCGAGCGAGGCGAGGGGGCGTATCTCATCGACACCGAGGGCCGACGCTACCTCGACTTCGGCAGTGGCATCGCGGTGACGCTCCTCGGCCACGCCCATCCGCACCTCGTCGACGCGCTCAAGGCCCAGGCCGAGAAGCTCTGGCACTGCTCCAACCTCTACGGCAGCGGCCCGCAGACCACGCTCGCCGAGCGCCTGACCGCGCACTCGTTCGCCGACACCGTCTTCTTCTGCAACTCGGGCGCCGAGGCGCTGGAGTGCGCGATCAAGATGGCGCGCCGCTTCCAGTTCCAGCGCGGCCAGCCCGAGCGCTACCGCATCGTGACCTTCGAGGGCGCGTTCCACGGCCGGACCATGGCGACCATCTCGGCGGGCGGCCAGGAGCAGTACCTCGAGGGCTTCAAGCCCGGGCTCGAGGGCTTCGATGCGGTGCCGCTCGGCGACCTGGGCGCGGTCGAGGCGGCGATCGGCGAGCGCACCGCGGCGGTGCTGATCGAGCCGATCCAGGGCGAGGGCGGGATCCGCCCGGTCGACGGGGCGGCGCTCGAGGAGCTGCGCGCGCTCTGCGACCGGCACGACGTCCTCCTGATCCTTGACGAGGTGCAGACCGGCATGGGCCGGACCGGCAGGCTGTTCGCCTACCAGTGGACGCGGGTCGCCCCGGACATCATGACCCTGGCCAAGGGGATCGGCGGCGGCTTCCCGCTCGGCGCCTGCCTCGCGACGGCGCGCGCCGCGGCCGGCATGACCCCGGGCACCCACGGCTCGACCTTCGGCGGCAATCCCCTCGCCTGCGCCGCCGGCAACGCGGTGCTCGACGTCCTCCTGGAGGAGGGCTTCCTGGAGCACGCCAGGGAGCACGCGGCGCGGCTCCGGGACCGGGTCGAGGACCTGGCGCGGCGCCACCCGGCGGTGATCCGGCAGGTACGCGGCCGCGGCATGATGCTCGGGATGGTCATGGGGCCGAGCAACGCCGAGGTCGCGAAGCGCCTGATGGCCGAAGGCCTGCTGACCGTGCCCGCGGGCGAGAACGTGGTCCGCCTGCTGCCGCCCCTGATCATCGGCGAAGCCGAGATCGACCACGCGCTCGAGGTGCTGGAGGCGGTCTGCGACCACTATGCCCGGGCGGACGCCGCGGCATGAGCGAGGTCAGGCATTTCCTCGACCTCGACGAGCTGGAGACCGGGACGCTCCGCCAGATCCTCGACCTCGCGGTGCACCTCAAGGCGGACGGTGCGGAGGCACACGGCCGGCTCGCCGGCAAGACGCTCGCGATGATCTTCGACCGGCCCTCGACCCGGACCCGGGTCAGCTTCGAGGTCGCGATCAAGGCGCTGGGCGGCGAGGCGGTGGTGCTCAACAGCCGGGAGATGCAGATCGGCCGGGGCGAGACCATCGCCGACACCGCGCGGGTCCTGTCCCGCTACGTCGATGCGATCATGATCCGCACCGACCTGCACCGGAAGCTGCTCGAGCTCGCCGAGGCGGCGACGGTGCCGGTGATCAACGGCCTCACCGACCGCTCGCACCCCTGCCAGATCATGGCCGACGTGATGACTTTCGAGGAGCACCGGGGCCCGATCCGCGACCGCACCCTCGCCTGGTCCGGGGACGGCAACAACGTCGTGACCTCCTGGGTCCACGCCGCGCAGCGCTTCGACTTCCAGCTCAAGGTCGCCTGCCCCGCGGAGCTCCGACCCGATCCCGAGGTGCTGCGCTGGGCGCGCGAGCGGCAGGCGCGGATCGAGGTCGGGACCGACCCGCTGGCCGCCGCCCGTGGCGCGGACGCGGTGATGACCGACGTCTGGGTCTCGATGGGGGACAGCGACGCCGAGGCGCGCCGGCGCCTGCTCGACCCCTTCCGGGTCGACGCCCGGCTGATCGAGGCCGCCGACCCGGCAGCCCTGTTCATGCACTGCCTGCCGGCGCACCGCGGTGAGGAGGTCACGGCCGAGGTGATCGACGGGCCGCGCTCGGTGGTCTTCGACCAGGCGGAGAACCGGCTGCACGCCCAGAAGGGGATCCTCGCCTGGTGCCTCGGCTGAGCGCGATGCCGGAGCCGGAGAGCCGATGCGCCTGATCGCCGACGACACGCTTCGCCCGTTCCAGCTCGAGCGGTCGGCGCTACGCGGCCGTCTGGTCCGGCTCGGTCCGGCGGTCGACACCGTGCTCACCCGCCACGACTACCCGGAGCCGGTCTCGCGCCAGCTGGGGGAGCTGCTGATCCTGGCTGCGACCCTCGCCGGCGCGCTCAAGTTCGAGGGCACCTTCAGCCTGCAGGTCAGGAGCCAGGGCCCGATCCGGCTGATGCTCGCCGACTGCACCAACGACGGCGAGGTCCGGGGCTACGCGCAGTACGGTGCGGCGGCGCTCGATGCGGCGGACGTCCAGGACGTGCCGCACCTGTTCGGAAGCGGCCACCTCGCCCTCACCGTCCAGCAGGCCGGCACCGGCGAGTCCTACCAGGGGATCGTCGAGCTGGCCGGTGGCAGCCTCACCGAATGCATGCAGACCTACTTCCGGCAGAGCGAGCAGGTGCCGACCGGGCTCCGGGTCGCGGTCGGCCGGCGGCGCGAGGGCGCGGCGTGGCGGGCGGGCGGGATCATGGTCCAGCGCATGCCCGAGGAGGGTGGCCTGCCGGGCCCGGCCGTCGCCACCGACGAGGACTGGCGGCGGACCATGATGCTGCTCAGCACCGCGACCCCGGACGAGCTGATCGATCCCGACCTGCCGCTCGACACCCTCCTGTTCCGGCTGTTCCACGAGGAGGGGGTGCGGGTGTTCCAGCCGACCCGCCTCAGCTTCGGCTGCCGCTGCTCGAAGGAGCGGGTCGAGACCATGCTCCGGATGTTCGACGACGAGCAGCTCGACGACATGAAGCTGGAGAGCGGCGGGGTGCTGGTCACCTGCCAGTTCTGCAACCAGGACTACCACCTGGACGACGCCGAGCTCGCGCGGCTGCGGGACGCGAGGGTCCACTGAGGAGCGAAGCCATGCGGATGCTCGCGCCGGTCCTCCTCTTCGCGCTGCTGGCCGGTGGCTGCGCCCAG
>DASUSF010000196.1:0-4823 GCA_036375275.1 Geminicoccaceae bacterium
CTGCATCGCGTGCGTGCGGACGATCTCGATCAACTGCTCGTCGCTGAGCACCGGGCTCTGCTCGAGCACCGGTCGGGCGACCTCGATCTCGTCCCCAGCCAGCTTCCGCGCGATCGCCGGCGGCACCGCCGGGCTCGCCGCGATCGCATGCGCGAGCGTCGCCCGCACGGTCTTCTCGACGTCCTTGACCAGCAGGCCCAGGATCGCCCCGGCGAGCGGCCCGGTGGCGGCGTCGGCCGCGAGGACGTCGAAGGTGCGACCGAGCTTCGCTGCGATCGAGGCGCGGGCGTCGGCATCCGCGGCGCCCCTCAGGCGCTTTACATCGGCGAGGGAAAGCCGCGCCGCCTCGGCCGGCGCCGGCGCGCTCCCGAGCAGCGCCGCGCGCCGCCGGCTGCCGCATTCGGCGACCGTGGTCATCGTGCCGTCGCGGCTTCGGCGGGCAGCAGGGAGGCGTCCCGGCGGCAGCGACGTCCGCCGGCGGCTGGTCGCATGATGCTCATGGGTGTCCTCGGGTGGCGGCCGCGGCCGGAAGGAGCGACCAGGAGACGCCGCGATCGCCCCCTGGTCGAAACCGATTGTGCGAGCCGGCCAGTTAAGCTTCTGTTGCCGGATGCTCCCGGCCACCTCCTCCACCTTCGCCGCGCCGGTCGCTGCCGAGATCTGCCGCGGCACCATGCGCAGCATGCTCGCCATGGGCTGGACCGCGGTGCAGGAGCTGCCCCTCGCCAACGGCCGGCGCGCCGATCTGGTCGCGCTCGACCGGACGGGCGAGCTCGTGATCGTCGAGGTCAAGAGCTGCCGCGCCGACTTCCTCGCGGACCGGAAGTGGCCGGACTACCTCGACTTCTGCGACCGCTTCTACTTCGCGGTCGGGATCGGCTTCCCGCTCGAGCTGCTGCCGGAGGCCGAAGGTCTGATCATCGCCGACCGCTACGGCGCCGAGATCACCCGCTCCGCGGTCGTCCGGCCGCTCGGCGCGGCGCGGCGGAAGGCGATGCTGATCCGCCTCGCCCGGGCCGCGGCCATGCGCCTCCAGCTGACCCTCGATCCGGAGCTCGACCTCGCCGCCCTGGATCAGTCGCCCCTCTCGTAGAGCCAGTCCTCGATCAGGTGACGCGCGATCGAGTCCCGATTGGGAAGACCGATCGGCCGGCGCTCGGGGTCGATCAGCTGCGCGCGGGTGTACCAGCCGGCGTCGACCAGCTCCTCCGGATCGATGGTCAGGACATCGCTCTCGGCGCGCGCCCGGAAGCCGAGCATCAGGGAGGCCGGGAACGGCCAGGGCTGCGAGGAGCGGTACTCGATCCGGTCGACCCGGACGCCGACCTCCTCGAAGACCTCGCGCCGGACCGTGTCCTCGAGCGATTCGCCGGGCTCGACGAACCCCGCGAGGGTCGAGTACAGGCCCGCCGGGAAACGGGTCGAGCGGCCGAGCAGGCAGCGCTCGCCGAGCTCCGGGTGGTGGTGGACGATCAGGACGATCACCGCCGGATCGCTGCGCGGGAAGTGCTGCGCGTCGCAGATCTGGCAGCGCCGCACGTAGCCGCCGTCGAAGCTCACGGTCCGGCCGCCGCAGCTGCCGCAGAAGCGGTGCCGGTCGTGCCAGTGCATCAGGCCGCGGGCGGCGGCGCACAGCCCGGCCTCGACCTCCGGCAGCCAGGCGCCGACCGAGCGCAGCTCGACGAACCGCCCGCCGGGCGCCGCGCCGCGCCCGAGATCGGCGGCGAACAGGGCGGTGCCGTCCCGGTCCTCGCCGAGGAAGACCGCCTCCTCGGAGAGCTCGCGGCCGAGCGCGCCGAGGGTCGGGAACATGACGCGCGGCTCGTCCGTGGTAGTGACCAGGACCTCGAGCCCGGCCATCATCAGCACCCGGGTGGTCTTGTCGCGCCGCCGCGCTCTGAGCCAGCCGGCGTCGGTCCGGCGGTGCGCGGCGCGCTCGAAGCCCATGCTGCTGTAGCGGTGCGGCGGCGGATTGGACCACTCGGGCATGACGTTCGGGTCTCCTGATTCGACGTCCGGGCGTTGTAGCACGTCGCCGCGGAGGCGGAGCGTGCGCTTGCGAAACGGGCGCCGACGCCCGATATTGGGGGCGGGAGGTTGGCGGCGGACGGTTCACTCGCCAACCCGGTCAGGTCCGGAAGGAAGCAGCCGTAACGAGCTTCGAACCGGGTCGTGCGGCCAGCCTCCTCCTGATGTCTCGAGCTGGCCCGGATCGGGCGCGGGTCGCCGCAGCCAGAATGTCGGACTTCGAAAGCGCCTCCGCCGACCCGGTGCCGCCGGTCCACGCGCCGCCCCTGGCGTACCGGGTCCTGGCCCGCACCTGGCGCCCCGCCCGTCTGTCCGAGCTGGTCGGACAGGACGCGCTGGTCCGCTCGCTGACCAACGCCATCCAGACCGGGCGGATCGCCCACGCCTTCCTGCTGACCGGCATCCGCGGCGTCGGCAAGACCACGACCGCCAGGATCATCGCCCGCGCCCTGAACTGCATCGGGGCGGACGGCCAGGGCGGGATGACCCCCGAGCCGTGCGGCGTCTGCACCCACTGCCGGCAGATCACCGAGGACCGGCACATCGACGTCCTCGAGATGGACGCCGCGACCCGGACCGGGATCGACGACATCCGCGAGATCGTCGAGAGCGTGCGCTACGCTCCGACCTCGGCGCGCTTCAAGGTCTACATCATCGACGAGGTCCACATGCTCTCCGAGAAGGCCTTCAACGGCCTTCTCAAGACCCTTGAGGAGCCGCCGCCGCAGGCGAAGTTCATCTTCGCCACGACCGAGGTCCGGAAGGTCCCGGTGACCATCCTCTCGCGCTGCCAGCGCTTCGACCTCAGGCGGGTCGGGCCGGAGCTCCTGGTCGAGCACCTGTCCCGGATCGCGGCGGTCGAGAGCATCGAGGTCGCCCCGGACGCGCTGATCGCCCTCGCCCGCGCCGCCGGCGGCTCGGTCCGTGACGCGCTCTCGCTGCTCGATCAGGCGATCGCGCTCGGCACCGGCGAAGGCCGGCCCATCGACCTCGCCCAGATCCACGCCATGCTCGGCCTCGCCGACCACGGCCGGATCATCGACCTGTTCGAGCTGCTGATGCGCGGCGACGTCAATGCGGCGCTGCACGCCCTCGACGAGCTCTACGCGCTGGGCAGCGAGCCCGAGGTCATCCTCGGCGAGCTGCTCGAGGTCTGCCACTGGCTGACGCGGCTCAAGACCGCGCCCGAGCGCGATACCGCGCCGGTCGGCGGCGAGGCTTACCAGGAGCGTGGCGACGCGCTTGCCGGCGGGCTGTCGCTCGCGGTGCTCGCCCGGACCTGGCAGATGCTGCTCAAGGGGCTGGACGAGCTCCGCCTCGCGCCGGATTCGCTCCGCGCGGCCGAGATGGTGCTGGTGCGGATCGCCTTCGCGGCCGACCTGCCACCGCCCGGGGCGCTCGCCGCCGGACCGGTGCCGGAACCGGCCGGGGTCGATCCCGCCCGCGTGCCCGTGGCCCGGAGCCCGGGCGGCCCTGCCGACCGTCCCGCGGCGCGCGCTCTCCCGCCGGTGCCCGAGCCGATCGCGGCCGACGCCCCGCCCGGTCCGGCGCCGGCCGAGGCGCCGGGCGATTTCGCAGCCGCGGTCCGGCTGTTCCGGACCCACGGCCAGCCGATGCTGCACAGCTGGCTGACCCAGCAGGCGGGCCTGATCGAATTTCGGCCGGGGGAGGTCGTGATCCGGATCGACGGCCCCTCGCCCGCCGACTGGCCGGCGCGGGCGAGCGAGCTCCTGAGCGGCTGGACCGGCCGGCCATGGGTGATTAGGGTGTCGGATGGGCCCGGCGATCCGCCGCTCGCGGTGCAGGCGGCGGCGCGCAAGCAGGCGCGGATCACGGCTCTTGCGGACGACCCGCGGCTCCGCCCGGTGCTCGAAGCCTTTCCCGGCGCGCGCATCATCGACGTCCGCGAGGCGTCGGACGCGGCGCCCGCCCCAGAAGCTGCGGAGTAGTCATGAAGAACCTGGGCAACATGCTCAAGGAAGCGCAGAAGCTGCAGAGCCGCATGGCGGAGATGCAGGAGAAGCTCGCCGGGATCGAGATCGCCGGGTCGGCCGGCGGCGGCATGGTCGCGGTGACGCTGAACGGCAAGGGCGAGATGCGCAAGGTCAAGATCGACCCGTCGCTGCTCGATCCGGGCGAGGTCGAGATCCTGGAGGATCTGATCGTCGCCGCCAACAACGACGCGAAGGTCAAGGTGGAGCAGCGCCTGCAGGAGGAGATGGGCAAGCTCACCGGTGGCATGAACCTGCCCGGCGGGATGAAGCTGCCGTTCTGATCCGCGGCCGATGGCGATCCGCGCCCTCGATGATCTGGTCCAGCGCCTCGCCCGGCTGCCCGGGCTCGGGCCCCGCTCGGCACGGCGGACGGCGCTCCATCTCCTGAAGCATCGCGAGACGGCGCTGCGCGACCTGATGCGCGCGCTGGAGCGCGCCGCGGACGAGATCCGGCCGTGCTCGCTCTGCAACAACCTGGACGGCGCCGATCCCTGCTGGATCTGCACCTCGCCGGAGCGCGATCCACACCAGATCCTGGTGGTCGAGAACGTCGACGACCTGTGGGCGATGGAACGGGCGGGCCTGTTCCGCGGCCGCTACCACGTGCTCGGCGGGACCCTCTCGGCGCTCGACGGGGTCGGGCCGGAGGATCTCGGCATCGATCGCCTGCTGGCGCGCGCCGAGGCCGACGCCGTGAGCGAGATCATCCTCGCGACCAGCGCCACGGTGAGCGGCCAGATGACCGGCCACTACATCGCGGAGCGGCTCGCGAGCCGGCCGGTCGAGGTCACCCGGCTGGGT
>DASUSF010000197.1:0-17678 GCA_036375275.1 Geminicoccaceae bacterium
AGCTGAGAGAGCCACTCGATGCTGCCCAAGGAAAGCCGGCGCAAGGCCGACGTCGTCGTCTGCGTCCTGTTCATCCTGCTCGGCGCGACGATCATCTATCGGGCGAGCATGATGCCGTGGCTCACCAGCCGCACCGGCGCCACCTCGCAATGGTTCACGTCCCCCGGCCTGTTTCCGGTCGTGATCGGGACGCTCCTGATCCTGTTCAGCCTCCGCATCCTGGTCACGGCCGTCCGGGACGGCGGCCACCGCGGCATCCTCCCGACCTTCGTGCCGTGGCTGCGCGGCCTGCGCACCAACACCGGCGTGCACCGGGTCGTCTTCATCATCGCCTGGCTCGGGCTCTACATCTTCGGCGGCATCGGCCGCATCGGCTACGAGCTGGCCAGCGCCATCTTCCTGTTCGGGTTCATCGCGGTCTTCTGGCTGCCGGGGAGCGGCCCCGCCTGGAAGAAGCGGCTCGGCATCGCGACCGCGGTCGCGATCCTGGTGCCGATCGCCGTCGCCTACGTCTTCTCGACCTACTTCTACGTGCCGTCCCCGTAGGCCGGACCGCCCAGGGCCCGCCATGCTCGAGAGCTTCCTCACCCAGGTCGTCCTGCTCGCGACGCCGCTCAACCTCCTCGTCCTGCTCGCGGCCGTCGTCCTCGGGATGGTGTTCGGTGCGCTGCCGGGCCTGACCGCGACCCTCGCCGTCGCCCTGCTGAGCACGGCGACGTTCAACGTCGCGACCGAGATCGCCATGGTCGCGCTGATCGGCGCCTATGTCGGCGCCATCTACGGCCCGTCGCACTCCGCGATCCTGCTCGGCATTCCCGGCACGGCGGCCGGCGCCGCGACCGCCCTCGACGGCGCGATCCTGGCGCAGCGCGGGCAGGGCGGCGAGGCGATCGCGTCCGCCACCCTCGCGTCCGTCATCGGGACGGTCTTCGGCCTGATCGCCATGCTCCTGCTGGCCCCGGTCCTGATCGACCTGGCGCTGCAGTTCACATCGGCCGAGTTCTTCCTGCTGGCCCTGTTCGGGGTCTTGATCTGCGGCTCGCTGACCTCGCCCGACCTCCCGGCCAAGGGGTGGATCTCGGGCATTCTCGGGCTGTTCCTGGCGTCGATCGGGATCGAGACGATCCAGGGCTACCAGCGCTTCACCTTCGGCATCCCGGAGCTCGCGGGCGGCATCGACGTCGTGCCGGTGATCCTCGGCGCCTTCGCCATCCCGCAGATCCTGCGCGTGCTCCGGGACATGGAGAAGCAGACCGGGAAAGTGGCCTCGATCACCAGCCTGAGGCCGCGCTGGGGCGTGCTCTGGCGCTCCAAGGTCGGGATCCTGCGCTCCGGCATGATCGGGGTCGGCATCGGCACCATCCCGGGCGTCGGCGAGGACATCGCGGCCTGGGCATCCTACGACGCGGGCAAGAAGTTCGAGCGCGACCCGGACAGCTTCGGCAAGGGCAACATGCGCGGCGTGATCTGCGCGGAGACCGCGAACAACGCCTGCATCGGCGGCGCCATCATCCCGGTTCTGGCGCTCGGCATCCCGGGCTCGCCGCCGGCGGCCATGCTGCTCGGCGCGCTCAATCTGCACGGCGTCCGGCCCGGCCCGATGCTGGCGTTCGAGTTCCCGGACTTCATCCCGCAGATCGCGGCGATGCTCCTCTGGTCGTCGCTCTTCATCCTGATCTTCGGCCTGCTGCTCGCGCGCGCGTCGGTCCAGGTCCTGAGGATGCCGGTCGCGGTCCTGATGCCGGTGGTCGCCTTCCTGGCCGTCCTCGGCTCGTACGCGCTCGGCCTCAACATCTTCAATATCTACCTGATGTTCCTGTTCGGGATCGCGGTCTACTTCCTCGAGGAGTGCGGCTATCCGGTGGCCCCGGCGGTGATCGGCCTCCTGCTCGGGACGATGGCCGACATCAGCCTTCGCCGGACCCTGCTGGGCTCGGGCGGCAGCATCGAGCCCTTCTTCACCCGCCCCGTGGCGCTCATCCTGATCGCCCTGATCGTGCTCTCGCTCAGCCTGCAGAGCCCGTTGATCCGCAAGACGGCAGCACGGCTGTGGAACGCTCTCGGCGCGCGGCGAGGCTCGTCGCAGACCGCCAACTAGACCAGTCGCGCAGGCGTCGCTCGACGGGGAGGTCCGATGAAGTTCGAGAAGGTGCTCGTGACCGGGGCCGGCGGGCTGCTCGGTCGCGCGATCGTCGACGAGCTCGCCGGCCGCTGCCGGGTGAGCGGCCTCGATCTCAAGCGCACCGACGCGGCCATCGACTGGCACGTTGCGGACATGACCGACCCCGGCCCGGTCGCGCAGGCGGTGCGCGGCCAGGACGCCGTCGTTCACGTCGCCGCGCTCCCGAACATCTGGTCGGGCAGCGGCGACGCGATCATGCGGGTCAACGTGGTCGGCGCCTGGAACGTGCTCGCAGCCGCGGAGGCGGCCGGGGTACGGCGCGTCGTGCTGTGCTCCAGCGACTCCGTGGTCGGCTTCACGGTGCGCGAAGGCGCCATGCTGCCGCCGCTGTACCTGCCGGTGGACGAGGAGCACCCGACCCGGCCGACCGACCCCTACGGTCTCAGCAAGCTTCTGAACGAGGAGCAGGGCCGGAGCTTCGCGCTGCGCGGCCGGCTCGAGATCGTCGTCCTCCGCCCGGTCTTCGTCGCCTACCCGGAGATGCGCGGCGAGATCAGCGCCCGCGCCCGGGACCCGGAGGCCTACCGGGGGCCGATGGCCGGCGGCCCCTCGGCCGCAGGGGGCGGGCCCTGCTGGCACCATGTCGACCCTCGGGACGCCGCGCGGGCATTCCGCCTCGCCCTGGAGATGGAGGGGGTGAGCTTCGAGCGGTTCTTCGTCTCCGCCGGGACCACCCTCTTCCCGGGCCCGACGCTGGAGCGCCTGCGCGAGGTGCTGGGCTACCTGCCGGAGGTCCGCCGGCCCGAGGTCTACGAGCGGAACCCCTTCGCGCCGCTCTACGACCTCAGCCGCAGCCGGGACGTCCTGGGCTTCGAAGCCGCCCACGACGCCCCCGCCGTCGCGCTGGGCCGGGAGGCCTGATGCCGCTGGTGGGGCGCCGCCTCAGCGGGCGCGCTTGCGGGCCGGCGTCGTGGCGGTGGGAGCGTTCTGGCCGAGCTCGGCGGACAGCCGTCCGGCGGCGCGCGCGACCTGCTGGCTCAGCTCGCCCAGCGACTGCAGGGTCAGCCGCCAGATCGGGCCCGAGACGCCGATCGCGCCGACCACCTTGTTCGTGAAGTCGCGGACGCCGTGGGCGACGCAGCGGACCTCCGGGTTGAACTCGCCGTCGTCGTAGGCGAACCCGGTCTCCCGGACGCGCGCGATCTCGGCGTCCAGAAGCTCGCGCTCGGTGATCGTCCTGGGCGTCAGGGCGACCAGCGGATGCCGCTCGAGGTAGCGCTGCAGGTCGCTCTCGGACAGGCTCGAGAGAATGATCTTGCCGACCGCGGTCGCATGGCCCGGCCGCATCCCGCCATGGCGCTCCTGAAGCTGGAACGCACCGGCGCCGGCCGTCCGCGCGATGAGGACGATGTCCTCGCCCGAGAGGACGGCGAGGTGGCTGCTCTCGCCGGTCTCACGCGCCAGCTCCCGGAGGACCGGCTCGGCGATCGCGACGAGGTCCAGGTCCGTCTTCGAGTTCGCGGCGATGCTGTAGATCATCCGTCCGACGTAGTAGCGCTTGGTCTCCGGGTCCTGCCGGATGTATCCGCAGCTCTCCATCGTCTTGACGAGGTGGAACGTCGTGCTGTTGTGCAGGCCGACCGACTTGCTGAGATCGGCGAGGCTGATGCCTTCGGGGTGGGTGGCGACGGTCTCCAGGATCGAGAACGCCCGCTCGAGCGACTGGACGCCGCCGCCCCGCTCCGGTCTCTTCTTCGGCGCCGTCTCCGGCTCGATGAGTGTCATGCCCTGACCCGTCAATCGTCGGTAGTCGTCAAATGCTCATTCGCAATGCGGATGCAAGAAGCAACGAGATGCACGCCACTGCCGCTCGACGACGTCATGCGTATCCCGGCACACCGACTGGGAGGCACCCGGTGCGCCGCCTACTCGTCGGTCGGCGGCGTCGTGATCACCAGGAACACGAGGCGCTCGAGGCCGGTGTTGTAGAACGCGTGCTCGATGCCGGGCGGGATGAAGATCACGTCGTGCCTGCGCACCACGCGTTCGGCATCACCGTACTCGAACAGCCCTTCGCCCTCGAGGACGTGGTAGATCTGCTCCTGGACCCTGTGCTTGTGGCGCGCCACGTAGGCCATCGGCTCGTAGGACGAGATGCGATGGTCGATCAGGCGCGCGCCCAGCCCCTCGGGATCGACCAGGGGCTTCGACAGGGCGCCGCCGAAATGGTTCGGGTATTCCTTCCAGTGCACCTCGGCGATGTTGCGGATCACCGTCTGCCGTCGTCCGTCCATGCATCCCCCCTCCGGAGACTGATCGTCAGCGTCGTTCGGCCGTCTGCACGCCCGCCGGATGCGCCGAAAGTGTCGGCCTAGAGCAATTTCCGATGAGACAGAACCGCATTGCGCAGCGACACTCTTCCGCTCATCGGAAGAAAATTGCTCTATTCCAATGGCTCAGAGCGGATTCACCCGATCGGAACCGCTGGCAAGGCGGTTCCGTCATATCGGGATCCGCTCTAGCCGGCCGGCTCGAGCTCTTCCGACACGTAGCGTTCGCCGAACACCGGCTCCTTGTGCGGCACCGGCGGGAGCGCCCAGGCGCCGGTCGCCGGCGGCCGGACCTCGGCATCCACGTGGACATCGATGAGGTAGGGCCGGTTCGCCTTCACCGCGTGGTCGAGGGCGCCGGCGAAATCCTCTGAGCGGGTCACGGTCGCGGCGTCGACCCCGGCGGCGCGGGCCCAGGCCGCGAAGTCCGGGTTGTACGGCTGGTTGTTCGGCCCGTGGTAGAACGCGGTCCCGATCTCGCGGCCCTGGAAGATCCCGTACTGGATGTCGCGGATCGCGCTCCAGGAGAAGTTGTTCCAGACCACCCAGACGACCGGGATGTCGTACTCGACCGCGGTGCAGAGCACGTGGGGCACCATCGTGAACCCGCCGTCGCCGCAGACCGCGACCACCGGCCGGTCCGGCGCGGCGAGCTTCGCGCCGAGCGCGCTCGAGGGGCCGAACCCCATGCCGGAGAAGCCC
This sequence comes from Geminicoccaceae bacterium, assembly GCA_036375275.1. Classification (GTDB taxonomy): domain Bacteria; phylum Pseudomonadota; class Alphaproteobacteria; order Geminicoccales; family Geminicoccaceae; genus DASUSF01. The sequence goes on from DASUSF010000197.1 coordinate 5,155, forward strand.
CAGCTGTTGAGCATCGATGCCGGCCGCCGCGCCTTCCAGAACTGCATGAACCAGTTGTGGTGGACGCCGGCATCGAAGGTCAGGATGGCGTCGTCCGGCAGCACCTTCTGGCAGTCGGCGACGATCCGTTCCGGCCGGATCGGGCTCGTGTGGAGGTTGAAGTTGGGCGCGATGTATGCGTCCCACGCCTGCTGCCAGCCGCGGATCCGCTCGCGCCACGGCTCGAGGCGCGGGTGCGCGTCGAGACCGCGCCGCTCGATCTCCGCCAGCAGCTGCCGGAGGACCGTGCGGGCATCGGCGACGATGCCGAGGTCGGGCGCGTAGTTGCGGCCGACCTCGCTCGGGTCGACGTCGATCTGCACCAGTCTGCTGGACGGGAAGTTCCAGGAGTAGCCCCGCATCCAGGAGGACGAGGAGCGGTCGTCGAACCGCCCGCCGATCGCGAGCACGAGATCCGCCCTGCGCCCGGCCTCGTTGGCCGGGTAGGCGCCGTTCCGACCGATGAAGCCGAGCGACAGCGGGTCGGCCATGTCGAGGGCGCCCATGCCGTTGGGCGAGCTGATCACCGGCAGCGACAGCCGGTGGACGAGGGCGCCGAGCTCCTCCGACGCCTCCGAGAGCACGACGCCGTGGCCGATGAAGACCACCGGGCGCTCGGCGGCGAGCAGCATGTCGGCGAGCGCCCGCACGTCCTCCTCGCTCGCGCCGGCGCGACGCTGGCCGTGGGTCACGGGCGCGCCGTGCTCGAGCCCGACGTCGGCCGTCTCCTGGAAGACGTCAAAGGGGACGTCGAGCTGCACCGGCCCCGGGCGGCCATCGAGCATGGTGCTCATCGCCTGGCGCATGGCGAGCGGCAGCATCTCTACCCGGGTCGGCTGGAAGCTGCGCTTGACCACCGGCTTGATCACGCTCGGGAAGTCGGCCTGGAAATGCCGGTTGATCTCCTGGAAGGGCCCGCGGTTGAACTGGGAGGTCGGGACGTTCGCCGTGATCGCCAGGAACGCCGAGGAGTCGCTGAGCGCGAGCGCCAGCGACATCACCAGGTTGGACGATCCCGGGCCGCACGAGGTGAGCGTCGCGACCGGCTCGTGGCGCACCCGGAAGTAGCCGTCCGCCATGTGGCCTGCGGTCTGCTCGTGGCGCGGCGAGATCAGCTTGAGATCGGGGCCGGCATCGTAGAGCGCGTCGAGCATGCCGACGTTGCCGTGCCCACAGATGCCGAAGACGTAGGGGATCTTCTGCCGGCGCAGGAACTCGACGATGAGCTCGCCGCCTTTGGTCTCGGGCATGGTGCAGCCTCCGCGTGCAGGCTCGTGGGGGCGTGGCCGGTGGCGCGACGTCGGGGACGCTATAGCCTTTCGTAATGTAGGATGTCAATCAACAATGCGGAAGACGGGCCTCGCCACGACGCCGGAAGGGCTGCCGCAACGCCGGGTTCACCCGCCTTCGCGGTCCGCCGCGACCGGTCGCCCCGCCGCAGCCAGCATGTGCGCGGCCGCGAGGTAGCCGAAGGTGAGCGCCGGTCCGAGCGTGATCCCCGGGCCGGGATAGCTGCCGCGCATGATCGAGTTCATGTCGTTGCCGGCGGCGTAGAGCCCCGGAATCGGGCGCCCGCCATCGTCGAGCACCTGCGCCTCGGCGTTGGTGCGGAGCCCGGCGGCGGTCCCGAGGTCCGCAGGGACCAGCGCCACCGCGTAGAAGGGTGGGGTGGCGATCGGCGCGACGCACGGATTGGGTCGGTGATCGGCATCCCCGAGGTGGCGCTGGTAGGCGTCGCCGCCCCGCCCGAACGCCGGGTCGCGGCCGTGGACGGCCTCGGCGTTGTACGCCGCCACGGTCGTGGCGAGGCCTCGCGCGTCGATCCCGAGGCGGTTCGCGAGGTCCTCGAGCGATCGTCCCTCGGCGAGATAGCCGGCCGCCCTGTAGGGAGCGAGCCGGAGGCTGAACGGTCGTACCGCACCGAGCCCGTAGGTCCAGAGGAATCGCCGGTCGCAGACCAGGTAGGCGGGGATCGACGGGCGTTCGCGGTGCGCCCGGAACATCGCCAGCACGAACTCCTGATAGGACCTCGCCTCGTTGGTGAAGCGCTGCCCGCTGGCGTCGACCGCGATCACGCCGGGCTTGCTGCGGTCCGTCACGGTGTGCGGGAAGACCACGCGGCGTCCGTCGGCCGCTTCGAGGACCGAGGCGGGGGTCCAGAACGCATTGTTGGCGTTGCCGGTCTCGAACGTCGCGCCGGCCGCCAGCCCGAGCCGGATGCCGTCGCCGCGAGCGCCCGGCGCCGTGGCGCTGACGTCCGCAGCTTCGAGCGGGAGACAGGCGCGCCGCCGCTCGGGGTCGTGCGAGAACCCGCCGGTCGCGAGCACCACGCCGAGGCGCGCCCGGATCGAGCTCTCGGCCTGTCCATTCCCGATCCTGACCCCGGCGATCCGACCGTCCTCGACGAGCAGGCCCCGGGCCTCGGTGTCGGTCAGGATCGGGACCTGGAGATCGATCAGGGACTTGAGGAGCCGGCCTGCGAGCGCGTTGCCGAGGACGAGATGGGTGCCGCGGGGGTGGCGGAGCCGCTGCAGCGCGTAGCGTCCGACCAGGGCCACGACCCGCCCCGTCGAGCGGGCGGACCTGAACACCTTCCGAAAATGCGGGATGTCTTGGCGCGCCACCATCATGCCGCCGAGCAGGGTCATCGCGTCGAGCGGGCGGCGGAGCCGCGCGAAGGCGTCGCCGAGCTCCGCGCCGTCGAACGGCACCGGCTCGAGCACCCGGCCACCGGTCGTGGCGCCCGGCGCCGCCGGATAGTAGTCCGGGTAGACCGCGACCGGCTGCAGCCGGAGCGCCGTCGTCCGCTCGAGATGGTCGATCGCCCGGGGCGCCTCCGCCAGATACGCGTCCCTGAGATCCCGGCCGGCCGGGTCCGCGACCGTCGCGTCGAGGTAGGCGCGCGCCGCGTCCTCGGAGTCGGCGAGACCGGCCTCGCGGAGGTGATGGTTGTTCGGCACCCAGACCATGCCGCCGGAGATCGCGGTCGTGCCCCCGACCTCCGACGTCCGCTCGACGACCAGAACGCGGAGCCCTCCCGCGGCGGCGACCGAGGCTGCGGCCATGCCACCGGCACCCGCCCCGAGGACCACGACGTCGAACCCTTCGGCCCCGTCGCCCGGGTCGTAACCCTTCATGCCCACGTTCCCTTCCTGCCGTCGGCCGGATCAGAACGCCGTGGATCGTTTCTGGTCACCGGCTTTCGGTAAATCGCGCGGTCGTCGGGGCGGACGGGACGCGCACGAGCATCTGCCGGAGCCCGATCGCGGCGAGGAGCGCCGCGCCGATCAGGGTCGATGGCAGTCCCGGATGGAGCAGCCCGAGCGCCACGATCACCAGGAGCACGCGCTCCGGCCAGGTGACCCGGACCCGGAGGTGCCCCTCGATCGCGACGTTGAGCGCGATCACCGCGGCGGTCGCGACGACGACGTGGAACAGCTGCTCGGGCAGGGACGCGTCGAGCCCGATGATCGCGGGGCGGGCGACGATCAGGAACGGCAGCAGGAAGCCCGGGAGCCCGAGGCGGACCGCGAGGAAGGCGGATGGCAGGAACTTGGCCCCGGCGATGTTGGCCGCGACCAGCGCGGTCACCGCGACCGGCGGCGTCAGGCCGGACATGTTGGCGAAGTAGAAGACGAACATGTGCGCGGCCAGCAGGGGCACGCCGAGCTCCGCCAGCGCCGGCGCGCCGAGCAGGGCGACCAGGATGTAGGCGGCGGACGTCGGCAGCCCGAGGCCGAAGGCGAGGCAGGTGGCCGCCGCGATCATCAGGAGCGGCCAGAGCTCGCCGCCGGCGAGCTCGAGCATGGTGTTCGAGAGCTTCTGCGCGAAGCCGGTCACCGCCAGGATCTCGATCAGGATGTTGATCACCGCGATCACGGTCGCGACCGCGGCGCCGGTGCGCGCGCCGTCCTCGAGACCGCGGACGATCATGGTGCCGGCGGAGGCGAGCCCGCGGCGGAGGTCGTGGCGGTGGACGACGAGCTTCTTGAGCGCGTCGAGGGCGAGCAGCGCGAGCGTCGCGAACAGCGCTGCCGTGCCCGGCGGCATCCGGATGACCAGGAACCAGACCAGGACCACGATGCCGAGCAGGAGGTGGCCGTAGTCGCGGAACGCCTCGAGGAGCGCGGTGCGCGCGGCCCCGCCTTCCTCGATCATCTGCGCCTTGGCATCGAGCCCGACCCGGGCCGCGCGGATGTGCACCGCGACCATCAGGTAGGCGTAGAAGATCAGGGCCGGGAACAGGGCGGCGGCCATGACCTCGAGGTAGGGGATGCCGGTGATGCCGACGATCAGGAAGGCGGCGAGGCCCATCACCGGCGGCATGAACTGGCCGCCGGTCGACGCCACCGCCTCGACCGCGGCGGCGAACTCCGGCTTGAACCCGAAGCGCTTCATCATCGGGATGGTGAGCGCGCCGGTGGACGCGACGTTCGCGACCGTGGAGCCGGACAGCATGCCCATGAAGCCGCTCGAGACCACGGCGACCTGGGCCGGGCCGGCGCGCGTCCGGCCGCCGATCGCGTAGGACGCCTTGATGATGAAGTCGATCCCGCCGGTGACCTTGAGCACGCCCGCGAAGACCATGAACATGAAGATCGTGCCGGCCGAAAGCTCGGTGAGCGTGCCGAGCAGCCCCTGGAAGTAGGGGATCGAGGTGTAGCCGATCAGCCGGCCGAAGCTGATCCCGCCGTGGAACAGGATCTCGCCCGGGAGCAGGTAGCCGAAGGCGCCGTAGAGCAGGGCGAGGAGGGCGAGGGCGGGGATGGTCCAGCCCCACTGCCGCCACGTCGCGATCAGGGCGAGCGCGAGCAGCAGGATCGCGACCCAGGTGTCCGGCGTGTTGGGCATGAACCGGCGCGAGCGGATCAGCGCCGGATACTCGAGGTGGATGTAGACGAGCGGGATCAGGGTGAGCAGCACGAGCGTCGCGTACAGCGCGCGGAGCCGTGGCCGCTCGGGCGGGCAGGCTTCCCACAGGCCCAGGAACGCCAGCAGCAGGGCGAAGCCGACGTGCAGGTTCTTGAACTGCCCCGCCGGCAGGAAGAACCATTCGAGCTGCGCCATGTGGCTGAGCGCCATGGCGAGGGCCGCAAGCAGGGCGAGCGCGCTCGCGACGGGCGCGCGGGTCTCGTCGCCGCGCACCGAGAGCGCCGCGAGACGCTCCCAGGTGGAGCGCCGGGCCGCGCTCACGCTAGGGGCTCAGGGGCAACGGGCCGCGCAGGCTCCTGCCGGCGCTGCCCGAGCGGTCAGCCAAGCTCGGCGATCTGCAGGTCGTCCCGCCAGACGCCCTTCTCCTTGAAGTACCTGGCGGCACCGGGATGGACCGGGTACTGCGGCATCAGGTGCTGGGTCGCGAACTCGAGCGCCACGTCCTGGAGCTGGACGCCCTTGGACCGGACCTCCTCGACGTGGTCGAAGACCGCCTGCGTGATCGCGTAGGCCGTCTCCTCGTCGATCCGGGGATGGACGCCGAGGATGCCGGAGATCGAGAGCGTGGTGACCGGCTCCTGGAGCTCGGCCCAATCCTTGGGGGTGAGGGTCGCCTTCAGGATGCCGGGGTTCCGCTCCTGCGCCTCGGCGATCAGGTCGTCCGGCACCGGCAGGACCCGGAGATCCATCGACGTCTGCAGCTCCTCCAGCACGGGCGCCGGGCGGCCGTTGGTGAGCAGCGTCGGGATGCAGTCCGCGGCGCCCGACTTCATCGCGTTGTAGGACTCGGTCCAGGAGCCGTAGGTCCAGTCCACCTCCTCGGCGAGGCCGGCCACCTCGAACACCGTCTGCCACATGGCGGCGGTGGCGCCGCCCGCGGTCGCCGGCATGACGCGGCGGCCCTTCAGGTCCTCGAGCGTCTCGATGTCGCTGTCGGCCGCGACCATCGGGGTCAGGTTCCAGAGCGTGTAGGCGAACATCTGGTAGACCTCGACCGGCTCGGGATACGGTTCCTCCCCTGCGGTCGCGGGCTGCCAGTCGCTCGACGTGGTCTGCGCGAAGTCGAGCAGGCCCTGCTGCAGGAGTGCCATGTTCTCGGCGCCGCCCGCGGTGGACATCGACGAGTTCCGGGTCTCGGAGAACTGGTTCGCCGCCCACGCCAGCGCCTCGATGATCACGTAGCCGGTCGAGCCCAGGCTCGACGAGCCCCACTGCAGGAGCTGCTGGGCCTCCGCGGGCGTCAGACGGGCGAACGGCAGCCCGGCGGCGCCAGCCGCGAGCACGCCCAAGCCGCCGAGCATCCGGCGCCTTCCGATCGTCAGGTCAGGGATCCGGGCCATGATATCTCCTCTGCTCTGCGGTTGCGGACCAGGGGGCCACGGCGGGCCGCCGGGTCCGGTTGCCACCGAGGCTAGAGCGGATCCCGATATGACGGAACCGCTTGCAGGCGGTTCCGCTTGGGTGAATCCGCTCCGATCCTTTGCAACTGACCAACTTTCTTCCGATGAGCGGCAGGACGACGCGGTCCGATGCGGTTCTGTCTCATCGAAATTTGCTCTGATCCCGCTCGGGACGATGCGCAATCGCTCCGCCTCACCAGCCGAGCGCCGCCGCGGGCCGGCGGAGGTCGGCCGCCGCCTCGATCACGCCGGTCTCGGGATCGATCCGGAGCGCGCAGATCGCCCCCGCCTGCCAGGCCCGCTCCGGCCATGGACGGATGTCGTAGCCGCGCCGCGCGAGGTCGTCGCCGGCCACCTCGGCGAGCGCGGGCTCGAGCATCAGCCGCGACGGCAGCATCCCGTGCGGCTCGAACGAGCTCGGGAAGTTGAAGGTCGCCATGCGCGGCGCATCGACCGCCGCCTGCAGGCCGAGGCCGAAGACCTCGGCGCCCAGCAGGAACTGGAGCATGGCCTGCGTCTGGACGTCGCCGCCGGGGGTGCCGAAGACCAGGTACGGGCGGCCGTTGCGGAACGCCATCGCGGGGTTCGGGGTCAGCCGCGGCCGCCGGCCCGGTGCGGCGGCGCACGGATGGCCGGCGAAGCCCCAGGACTGTGAGCCGCGCGAGGACGGGACGAGGCCGGTGCCCGGGACCACCGGCGACGAATAGGAGACGTCGCTCGGGGTCGCCGAGACGGCATTGCCGAACCGGTCCACCACCGCGACGTAGGAGGTGTCGAGGGTCCGGTTCTCCCCGGTGTGCGTCGTCCGTTCTGTGCCGGCGCGCCGTCCGCCCGGCGGGTCGCCGGCCGGGGGCATGCCGTCGAACGCCTGCTCGCTCATCATGCCGCGGCGCCCGGCGAGGTAGTCGGGGTCGAGCAGGCCCTCGAGCGGCACGTCCGTGAAGCGCGGGTCGCCGAACCATGCCTCGCGGTCGCTGAAGGCGAGGTCGAGCGCCTGGGCGAGCCGGTGGAGGTAGGCCGGCGTGTTCCGGCCGGCCGCGCGCAGTTCCTCCGCCCGGAGCAGGCCCAGGACCTCGAGCAGCACCGGCCCCTGGCACCACGGCCCGCAGGTCGCGACATCGAGTGGCCCGAACGGGCGCCGGACCGGCGACTCCTCGCGGACCCGAAAGCTCGCGAGGTCGCCGCGGTCGAGCCAGCCGCCTTCCGCGGCGTGGAACGCGGCCAGGGTCTGCGCGAGGTCGCCCTGGTAGAACGCCCGGCGCACGGCGCCGAGCCCGGCCGCGCGGCTCCCGCCCGTGGCCCGCTCCTCGTCGATCAGGTGCTGGAGGACGCCCGCGAGGTCCGGCTGCCGGAAGACGGCGCCGACCGCGGGCGGTGCCCCGCCCGGCAGGAAGATCCGGGCGTTCTCGGGGAAGCGGGCGTAGTCCGCCTGGTGGGTCCGGATGGTCTCGGCGAGCAGCTCGTGGACCACGAAGCCGTCGCGGGCGAGGTCGAGCGCCGCCGCCGCCACGTCCCCGAAGCTCATCGTCCCGTAGTGCTCCAGCGCGGTCAGCCAGGCATCCGGCGCCGCCGGCACGACGGTCCGGAGCACGCCTTCCGGCACGTGGCCGCCGTGCTCGCGCTCGAACACCCGGACGTCCGTCGCCTGCGGCCAAACCCCGAGGCCGTCGAGCGTGATCAGCTCGCCCCGCTCGGCGTGCCAGATCATGATCGGGGCGACGCCCGCGACGTTCACGATGTCCGGCTGCACGACGCCGAGCGCGAGCCCCGCCGCGGCCGCCGCGTCGACCGCGTTGCCGCCGGCGTTCAGGATCTCGAAGCCGGCCTCGGCGGCGAGATAGTGTCCGGCCGCGATGGCGTGGCGCGTGGCCCGGACGGGTGGACGTTCCGGCATGGCGTCGCTCCCCGAGTGTTTCCCAGCCCCTGCTTCTTGCCGGCCCGACCGGCCGAGCGCAATGCCCGCCGCTTGCCTCGGCGGAGCGCGCGTGGCTTGATCCCGCGATGCCCGCACGTCAGCTGCCGGAGCCCGGCGAGGTCTTCCTCGACCACGTGGCGCACTTCGTGCCCGACCTCGGGGTCGCCGGGGAGGCGCTCGGGAGCCTCGGCTTCACCGTGACGCCGCGCACGCCGCAGATGAACGCCGGGCCTGACGGCGCCCTCGTCCCGGCCGGCACCGAGAACCGCTGCGTCATGCTGGGCGAAGGCTACCTCGAGTTCCTGACCCCGGTCGCCCTGACCCCGCTCGCCGAGCGGATGCGCAGCCAGCTGGCGCGGTACACCGGCCCGCACCTGGTCTGCTTCTCGGACGCCGACCCCGAGCGCGTGCGCGACCGGCTGGAGCGCGCGGGCTTCGCGCCGGAGGCGCCGGTCCGGCTCCGCCGGCGGATCGGCACGACCGCGGGCGGTGAAGAGGAGCTCCGCTTCTCGGTCGTGCGCGTGCCGCCGGGTGCCATGCCCGAGGGCCGGATCCAGTACGTCGTCCACCACACCCCGGAGCTGCTCTGGCAGTCCCGCTGGACGAGCCATGCCAACGGCGCGCGGGCGCTCCTGGACGTCCTGATCGTGGTCGAGCACGCCGCCGCGCGGGCTTCGAGCTATGCCGGCTTCACCGGGCGCCACGACCCGGTGCCCCCGGGTGGCGACGGCCTCTCGTGGGTCCGCCTCGAGCGGGGCGGCGTGGTGCTGGTCGAGCCGCGGCGGTTCGCCGAGGCAGTGCCGGGAATCGGCATCCCGGCGTTGCCCTGGATCGCCGGCTATGCCGTCCGGGTCGACGACCTCGACCTGGCCGGGGCGGCGTTCGTGCGCGGCGGTGCCCGGGTCAGCGAGGGGCGAGGCGTCGTCGTGGCCGCGCTGCCGCCCGTGCTCGGCGGCATCGTGGTGCTGAGCGCCGGAGCGACCTCCGGCTTCGCCGACCTGTTCCGGCCGTGATCGCGCGCGGGCGGCCGATCTCGTAGAGTGCGCCCGGGACGACGGCTGGGGAGGACCATCATGCTCGGCAGGGGCGCCATGGTGTTCTGGTGCGACTTCGCGCCGGATGCGGACGGCACCGACTTCCACGAGTGGCACAGCAAGGAGCACATCGCGGAACGGGTCGGCGTTCCCGGCTTCCGCCGCGGCTTTCGCTTCGAGCGGATCGGCGACGAGGGCGATGCGCTGGTCTTCATGATGTACGAGGTCGACGACCTCGGGACGCTGACCTCCAGGCCCTACCTCGACCGGCTGAACGACCCGACCCCCTGGACGCGCCGCTGCATGTCTTACTTCGCCAACAACAGCCGGACCCTCTGCCGGGTGAGCGCGGACGTGGGCATCGGCGTCGCCGGCTGCATGCTGACCGTGCAGCTCGCACCCGAGGCGGCGGCGCGGGACGACCTCCGCGCCTGGATCGGCGACCGGCTGCTTCCGGACCTCGCCAGGCGTCCGGGCATCATCGGAGGCAGCCTGCTCGAGGGCGATGCGCCCGCGAGCCACGCCGAGACCGAGGAGAAGCGGATCCGCGGCACCGCCGACCTGGTCGCCGACTGGGTGCTCCTGGTGCGCGCCTACGATCCGGACGCGCTCCGCCACGTCCGGGACCACGAGCTGAGCGAGCAGGCGCTCCGGGCGCAGGGCGTCCGGGAGCGGCAGGCGGTCGGCCTGTACCGCCTGATGCACTGCATCACCGACGTCGACCTGACCGGCGGCTGAGCCGGCCGCGTCATCTCGGCCGTCGGCTCTGGAGCGCCCGGACCTGGTCGTAGCAGGCGCCGCAGATCATGGTGACGCTCGCGAACCCTTCGGACTCGTCGGTCCATTCGCCGCCGGTCGCCTGCACGCGGGCTTCGCATGCGGCGCACCAGGCGTCGGGGCGCGGCGTGCCCGGATCGCCGGAGGTGAAGAAGCCGACGTCCGCCCCGCTGGCGAGGCTGTCGGCGAGGTGGCGGCAGACGAACGTCGCCGGCTGGGGGCCGTGCCGGGCGCATTCGAGGGCGCCGTCCCGGGGCGAGGCCTCGCCGGTCGCCATCGCCGGCGTCAGCGGTAGCGGCGTCGGCCGAAGCGCCGCACCGCGAGCATGCCGGCGAGCGCGAGCAGCGCGACCAGCAGCAGGAAGAACAGGACGATCATCGCGATCCCGCCGATGACCGCGCTGAAGGTGTCCCAGAAGCCGATCTGGGCGATCATGATCACCAGGATCAGGAACAGGAGGATGGGCATCGGCGGGCGTCCACTGCTGAAGAGAACGGTGTCAGAGGCCGACCCGCCTGAGCTGGCCGGGCGGATAGCGCTCGCCCGAGGCGGCGCCGGGCGGGAAGGCGTCGGCAAGGGCCTGGAGCTCGTCCTGCGAGAGGCGGATCTGGAGCGCGCCCACGTTCTCCTCGAGCCACCTGACCCGCTTGGTCCCGGGGATCGGCACGATGTCGTCGCCCTGGGCCAGGAGCCAGGCGAGCGCGACCTGCGCCGGGGTCGCGCCCTTGGCGCTGGCGAAGTCGCGGAGCGCCCCCAGCAGCCGCTCGTTCCGCGCGCGGTTGTCGTCGGCGAAGCGCGGATGGTCGCGCCGCCGATCACCCTCGGCCAGCGTCTCGACGGTGCCCGAGAGAAAGCCGCGCCCGAGCGGGCTGTAGGCGACGAAGCCGATCCCGAGCTCGCGGCAGGTCGGCAGGACCTCGGGCTCCGGATCCCGGGTCCAGAGCGAGTACTCGGTCTGGAGCGCCGCGATCGGATGCACCGCCTGGGCGCGCTGCACCGTCCCCGCTGCCGCTTCGGACAGGCCGAGGTGCTTGACCTTGCCCCGCTCGACCAGCCTCGACATCGCGCCCACCGTCTCCTCGATCGGGACCTCGGGGTCGACCCGGTGCTGGTAGTAGAGGTCGATCACCTCGACGCCGAGGCGCTTCAGGCTCAGATCGCACGCCTGTCGCACGTACTCCGGCCTTCCGCTGACCGTCTGCGTCCCGTCGGGGCGCCGGACGTTGCCGAACTTGGTCGCGATCACCGCCTGATCGCGCCGGCCCCGGAGGGCGCGCCCGACCAGCTCCTCGTTGTGCCCGAGCCCATAGACGTCGGCGGTGTCGATCAGGGTCACGCCGAGCTCGAGCGCCCGGTGCAGCGTCCGGACCGCTTCCGCCTCGTCCGGCTCGCCGTAGGTCTTCGACATCCCCATGCAGCCGAGCCCGATCGCCGACACCTCGAGCGCCCTGAGCTTCCGCGTCTCCATCCCGTCCTCCTCACTCGGTTCGTGCCACCGCCCTTCGGGCCGCTCGAGCATCCTGGGTTGTGCCACCGCCCTCCGGCTACTTGAGCACGCTTTGGGTGTGCCACCGCCCTCCGGCTACTTCGAGCGCACCGCGTCCGTTGGCAAGCGCGCGCGCCAAGCCTAACCTCCGGCCATGCCGATGCCTACGCCGGACGTGAGGACGGCCCGGATCTGCCGAGGGGCAGGGCCCTTCATGACGACCTCCGCTTGAGCGGGCTGGAGGCCCTGCTGCCGGCCGGGTTCGAGCCGTGGATCGCGCTCGCCCTGGTGCTGATCAGCGCGCTGACCTCGTTCCTGACCGCCGCGGTCGGCATTGGCGGCGGCGCCGTGCTCCTGGCCTGCATGGCGGTGCTGATGCCACCCTCCGCCCTGATCCCGGTGCATGGCATGGTCCAGATCGGCTCGAATGCCGGCCGCACCCTGATCATGCTCGGCCACGTCGAGCACCGGATCCTGCTGCCGTTCGCGCTCGGCAGCGCGCTCGGCGTCGCGCTCGGGGGGCTGGTCGTGGTCCAGCTGCCGCCGGCCGCGCTCCAGATCGGCCTCGCGGGCTTCATCCTCTGGTCGACCTGGGGCCGGGTACCGAGCGCGATCGGCCGGCTCGCGGTCAGCGGCGCCGGGCTCGTCTCGTCGTTCCTCACCATGTTCTTCGGCGCGACCGGGGCGTTCGTCGCCAGCATGCTCAAGAGCATGCGCCTCGGCCGGATGGAGCACGTCGCCAGCCAGGCCGCCTGCATGAGCTTGCAGCACGCCCTCAAGGTCCTGACCTTCGGCCTGCTCGGCTTCGCCTACGGACCGTGGGTGCCGCTGATCGCGCTGATGATCGCCTCCGGCTTCCTCGGCACCGTGCTCGGCAAGCGGGTCCTGATGCGCACCGCCGACGACCGCTTCCACACCCTCCTCAGCGCCGTCCTGACCCT
>DASUSF010000198.1:0-6711 GCA_036375275.1 Geminicoccaceae bacterium
GGACCGGCGTCCGCGCACGGTCCAGGCCTCCGGCGGCGGGGATCGGTCCGGTCCCCTGGCGGCTGGGTCCCGCCCCGTCCGCGGGGGGTGAGGTCTCCACTGCCGCGCGCCGGGGCCGGGGCTCCTCGGTCCAGCGCGCCCGGGGCGGGGGATCCTCCTCGCTCCAGCCCGCCGTGGGCGGCCTCCTTCGTCCAGCCCGCCGGTGCGGGGCGAGCCGGGCATGGAGGTGACGCGACTGCAGGACCCGCGTCCGCGAAATCGATCCAGCGCCCGGGGGCGGGGCTCCCGGTCCAGCCCGGGGCTCCTCGGTCCAGAGCGCCGGGGGCGGGGCGCCTCCGTTCAGCCCGCCAGGCGGGAGGGTCAGTACAGCCCGCCGGGGGCGGGGAGCGCCGGGCCACCGAGGCCGTTGCTGCGGCCGTTGCTGCGCCCGCCCGCGCCGGCGTCGCCCGGGCTCTGGACCAGGCGCGGGCCGCCGGCGTCGGTCCGGGTCGGCTCGGTGCCGGGGATGAAGGCCTCGAGCAGGGTCGGCGCGCCGGAGCCGTCGGGGAGCAGGCCGGTCTCGACCTCGACCCGGACGAGGCGGACCCCGGGCGGGACCCGGAACGGGGTCGCGGGCTCGCCCTCGAGGGCGGCCTCCATGATGTCGACGAAGACCGGCAGCGCCGCCGACGCCCCGGTCTCGCGGGCGCCCAGGCTCTTCGGCTGGTCGAACCCGACGTAGACCCCGACCACGAGGTCGGGGGTGAAGCCGATGAACCAGGCGTCGCGGGACTCGTTCGAGGTGCCGGTCTTGCCGGCGATCGGCTTGCCGATGGCGCGCGCCCGGACGCCGGTCCCGCGCTCGACCACGCCGTTGAGGATGTTCACCATCTGGTAGGCGCGGGCGGGGTCGACCACCTGCGGCCGGTCGTCGACCAGCTCCGGGGTCGGCTGGTCCTGCCAGAGCACGTTCCGGCAGTCGGGGCAGGGGCGGTCGTCGCGCCGCTGGACGGTCTGGCCGTGCTTGTCCTGGATGCGCTCGATCAGCGCCGGCTCGATCCGCTTCCCGCCGTTGACCAGCATGGCGTAGGCCGTGGTCAGGTGCATGAGGTCGACCTCGTGGGCGCCGAGCGCCGACGACAGGTTCCGGCTCATGCCGCGGCCGATGCCGAGGCGCCGGGCGAGGTCGACGATCCGCTCCATGCCGACCTCCTGGGCGAGCCGGACGGTCATCACGTTGCGGCTCTTCTCGACCCCGCGCCGGAGCGTGCTCGGCCCGTAGAAGCGGTTGCTGTAGTTGGCCGGCTTCCACTTGCCGAGGCCGGGCCCCTGGTCGAGCACGATCGGCGCGTCGAGGATGATCGAGGACGGGGTGAAGCCGTCCTCGAGCGCGGCGAGGTAGACGAACGGCTTGAGCGCCGAGCCGGGCTGGCGGAGCGCCTGGGTGGCGCGGTTGAACTGGCTGCGCGCGGGGTCGAAGCCGCCGACCATGGCGAGCACGCGGCCGGTGTGCGGATTGAGCGCGATCGCCGCGCCCTGGACCGCCGGCAGCTGGCGGAGCGCGTAGCGGGTGGGGGCGGCGGCGCCGTCCGCCGCGGCGGCCTCGTCGCCCGCCTCGCCCGCGGGTGGCAGCGGCTCGACCCAGACCACGTCGCCGGGGCCGACCACGTCGCCCGGCGCCTCGGGCTCGGGGCCGACCTCCTGGTTCTCGAGCGCGGGGCGCGCCCAGGTCATCTCGGCCAGCGGCAGCGTCCCCGACCCGCCGTCGGCGAAGCCGAGCGTCGCCGCGGCGGCGTCGGTCGCGCGCACCACGGCGAGGCGCCAGCCCGGCGCCGGCGGCACCGCCGAGGCGGCCGCGAGCGCGTCCTCCCAGCCCGCGCCGGGGTCGATCCGGTCGACCGGGCCGCGCCAGCCGTGGCGGCGGTCGTAGGCGACGAGGCCGTCGCGGAGCGCCTTCTCGGCGACCTCCTGCAGCGCCGGCTCGAGGGTGGTGCGGATCGACAGGCCGTCCTCGTAGAGCACCTCCTCGCCGTACCGGCCGGCGAGCTCGCGGCGCACCTCCTCGGTGAAGAACTCGGCGCTCACCACCTCGGTCGGGGCGCGGCGCCGGACCAGGAGCGGCTCGGCCCGCGCCTCGGCGGCCTCCTCCCGGCTGATCACGCCGTTCTCGAGCATCCGCGCGATCACCCAGTCGCGGCGGCCGCGTGCCTCCCCGGGCGCGCGGACCGGATGGTAGCGCGACGGCGCCTTGGGCAGCCCGGCGAGGAACGCGGCCTCGCCCGTGGTCAGCTCGTCGAGCGACTTGTTGAAGTAGTTCAGCGCCGCCGCCGCCACCCCGTAGGAGCCGAGGCCGAGGTAGATCTCGTTGAGGTACAGCTCCAGGATCTGGTCCTTGGTGAAGGCGCGCTCGATCCGGAACGCGAGCAGCGCCTCCTTGATCTTGCGCTCGAGCGAGACCTCGTTGGTGAGCAGGAAGTTCTTGGCCACCTGCTGGGTGATGGTCGAGGCGCCGACCGGCCGGAGGTCGTGGCGCAGGCGCTGGATGTTGGTCAGCACCGCCGCCGCGATCGAGACGAAGTCGACCCCCGGATGGTGGTAGAAGTTCTTGTCCTCGGCCGCCAGGAAGGCCTGGATCAGACGCCGCGGCATGGCCTCGATCGGCACGAACACCCGCTTCTCGCGCGCGTACTCGGCCATCAGCCGGCCGTCGCCGGCGTGGATCCGGGTGACCTGCGGCGGCCGGTAGTCGGCGAGCTGGCGGTAGTCGGGCAGGTCCTGCTGGGAGCGCTGCAGGAGGTAGAGCCCGCCGGCGCCGGCGGCGAGGCCGAGCAGGCTGAAGAAGCCGAGGACCCAGGCGAGCCCCTTGAAGAACGTGCGCACCAACCACCTCGAAGTTCGTTGTGCCGGTCGCCGGCGGCCCGCCGGCGCGGCTCAGAGGCTGCCGGACCGGAAGAACCGCTCGATCGCCCGGACCATCCCGGCCGCGAGCCGGCTCACGTAGGCGGGGTCGGTGAGCTGCCGCTCGTCTGTCGGGTTGGAAAGATACCCGAGCTCGACGAGCACCGACGGCATTTCCGGCGACTTCAGCACCACGAACCCCGCGGACTGCCGCTTGCGCCGCGCCAGCCGGCTGACGTCGGCCAGCTCCTCGACCATCACCTCCGCCATCCTGATCGATTTGTTGTTAGCATCCCGTTGCGCAAGGTCGATCAGAATCTGCGTGACGATGTCCTCGTGCGCGCTGAGGTCGATGCCGTTCAGGATGTCGGCCCGGTTCTCCTTGCTGGCGAGGCGCGCGGCCTCGGCGTTGGACGCTTCCTCGGACAGGGTGTAGACCGCGATCCCGCTCACCTCCGGCGCCTGCACGAGGCTGTCGGCGTGGAGCGAGATGAACAGATCGCCGCCGCTGCCGTGGGCGCGCTCGAGGCGGTCGCGCAGCCGGACCGTGCTGTCGTCGCTGCGGGTCATCTCGACCTTGATCCGCCCGGTCGCCTCGAGCTGCCGCCTGAGCTCCTTGGCCACGGCGAGGACGATGGTCTTCTCGTAGACGCCCGAGGTGCCGATCGCGCCCGGGTCGATGCCGCCGTGGCCGGGATCGATCACGACGATGCGCCGGTCGCCCCGCGGCTTCAGCTTGGGCGGCATCTGAAAAGGGACAGTCAGCCCCGCGGGGCGGGCGTCCGAGCCGGCCTCCGGAATGATCGACGGCACCACCGCGGCCCGCTCGATGCCGCCCGCCAGACCGTCGCCCGCCGCCCAGGCCGCCGGGTCCACGCGGCGGATGTCGGTCACCACCCGGTGGCCGTAGCGCTCGTTGGCCGGCAGCTCGAAGACGTTCAGGATCTCGAACGGGCCGTCGACGTCGATCGCGATCCGCGAGACGCCCGGCTGATGGCGGCCGAAGCGGATGCCGTGGATCGGCCCCTCGGCCCGCGCGTCGAGGTCCCCGGGGACGGCCCAGGCGACGTCCGGGAGGTCGATCGCGAGGCGGGCCGGATGGTCCAGGGTGAGGTGGCGGTAGGGCACCTTCTGGGTGAGGTCGAGGACGATCCGGGTGGAGCCGCCGTGCGCCCGGACCCGCACGTCCTGCACCGCCGGCTCGGCCATGGCCGGCCCGGGCTTCGCGAGCCAGGTGGCGAGCCCCAGCGCGAGGACGACCAGGATCACGGTTCCGGACCAGGGTGCCTGCCGAGCGGCCCGTTCGCCTCGCAAAACCCGCCTCCGCATCCGCTTCGCCACCGCTCGACCGGCTCCGGTGCAGCCCCGGATTACTGCATTGTGGGCCCGGTCGCGTGACACTATAGTTAACTAACAAGGGCTTGTCGCCGATCGGTCCGAGCATTCCTGAGCGCCTGTTGCGCTTTTGCCACCGGTCGCTGGCCCTTGACCCGATGATCCGCCGGAGCGCCGGCGGGTCGACGATGCGCATGCCGAGGAGCCGAGCGAGGACCGTGCCGGAGCTGATGATCGATCGCTTCACCGCCGTCCTCCCGGCTGTCCCGGCGTTCACGCGGCCGCCCGCCCCCGCGGCGCGCGGCCTTTCCCCGACGACGAATCGAGACCGCGCCTGCCGGTCGGCGTCCTTGAGACGCCTCGTGGCGGACCGCCGGTCGCTGGAGTTCCCACCGCATGACCAAGAGGATGCTGATCGACGCGTCGCACCCGGAAGAGACCCGGGTCGTCGTCGTCAACGAGAACGTTCTTGAGGATTTCGACTTCGAGACGGCCGACAAGAAGCAGCTCAAGGGCAACATCTACCTCGCCAAAGTGACCCGGGTCGAGCCGTCGCTGCAGGCGGCGTTCGTCGACTACGGCGGCAACCGCCACGGGTTCCTCGCCTTCAGCGAGATCCATCCCGACTACTACCAGATCCCGACGGCGGATCGGCGCGCGCTCGAGGAGCAGCAGCGGGCCGACGCGGAGCAGGCGAGGTCCGACGGCAACGGCGCCGACGAGGCGGCGGAGGCGCGGCCGACCAACGGCAGCGGGGGCGGCGAGGGCGAAATCGCCGAGGCGGTCACCGAGGACCCCGAGGAGGAGGCGGCGGAGGTCTTCGACGAGCAGGCGCGGCGCCGCTCCCGGCTGCTCCGCAGCTACAAGATCCAGGAGGTGATCAAGCGCCGGCAGATCATGCTGGTGCAGGTCGTGAAGGAGGAGCGTGGCACCAAGGGGGCGGCGCTCACCACCTACCTCTCGCTCGCCGGCCGCTACTGCGTGCTGATGCCCAACACCGCGCGCGGCGGCGGCATCTCGCGCAAGATCGCCAATCCCACCGATCGCTCGCGGCTCAAGAGCATCGCCCGTGAGCTCGAGGTGCCGGAAGGCATGGGCCTGATCATCCGGACCGCGGGGCAGCAGCGGAACAAGCAGGAGATCCGGCGCGACTACGAGTACCTGCTGCGCCTGTGGAGCGACATCCGGGACCTGACGCTGCGCTCGGTCGCGCCCTGCACGATCCACGAGGAGGGCGCGCTGGTCCAGCGCGCGATCCGCGACCTCTACGGCCGCGACGTCGACGAGGTCCTGGTCGAGGGCGAGGAGGCCTACCGCACGGCGCGCAAGGTGATGGGCATGCTGATGCCGTCGCGCGCGCGGCGGGTGAAGCTCTACAAGGAAGAGGAGCCGCTGTTCTACCACATCAACGTGGAGGACAAGCTGGACGCCATGCACAGCCCGGTGATCCAGCTCCGGTCGGGCGGCTCGATCGTGATTCACACCACCGAGGCGCTGACCGCGATCGACGTGAACTCGGGCCGCGCGACCCGCGAGCGGAACATCGAGGAGACCGCGCTCAAGACCAACCTCGAGGCGGCGGACGAGATCGCGCGGCAGCTGCGGCTTCGCGACCTCGCGGGCCTGGTCGTGGTCGATTTCATCGACATGGCGGAGAACCGCAACCAGCGGGCGATCGAGCGCCGCCTGCGCGATGCCTTGAAGGCCGACCGGGCGCGGGTGCAGCTCGGCCGGATCAGCATGTTCGGCCTGCTCGAGCTGTCCCGGCAGCGCCTCCGGCCGAGTTTCCAGGAGCTGTCGAGCCAGCCGTGCCCGAGCTGCGCCGGCTCGGGGGTGGTGCGCTCGACGGGGTCGGCCGCGCTGCAGGCGCTCCGCGCCATCGAGCTCGAGGGGATCAAGGGCGCGGCGGCAGCCATCGCCGTCGCGCTGCCGCTGGATTCGGCCCTCTACCTGCTCAACCAGAAGCGCGACCGTCTGGTCCAGCTCGAGGCCCGCTACGGCATGCGGACCGACATCCGGGTCGGTCCCGACCTGATCGCCGGCCAGTTCGAGGTCGTGGTCCTCGAGCGGAAGCCGGAGGCGGAGGGCGCCCCCCGGCCGGCGGAGGCGCGTCCCGAGGGTCGTCCCGAGGGTCGTCCCGAAGCCCGTGGCGAAGCGCGGGCGGAGGCGCGGGACGACGCCGGCCGCCCGGGGGAGGCCGAGGAGGCCGAAGGCGGCGAGAAGAAGCGTCGCCGGCGGCGGCGGCGGCGCCGGCGCGGCGATGACGGCGAGACGGTGGGTGTCGCCGCGGCGGGTGCCGGCGACGGCGGCGACCAGCCCCGCTACGGCGACGCCGCGCCGGATCACCCCGACTTCGGCGACGCCACCGAGGCGCCGGGCGAAGTGCCGGGCGAAGCGCCGGGCGAGGGGTCGGGCGAAGCGCCGGGCGAGGGGTCGCGCGGCGGGGGCGAAGCACAGGGCGAGGCGCCGCCGCCGGTCGAGGCCGCCGCCGCCGATGCG
>DASUSF010000199.1:0-10214 GCA_036375275.1 Geminicoccaceae bacterium
GATCAAGTACCCGAAGGAGGTCATGACCGGGACGCCCGACCTGGTCTTCGACACGGTCGAGCATGGGCGGGAGACGATCGCCGACATCCTCGACCGCGCCGACCGGATCGTCCCCGGGCACTTCGTCGAGATGCGGCGCGACGGTGGCGCCTGGACCTGGGACCAGGCGGCGTCGTTCGACCTCAGGGTGCGCTGAACCGCGGCGTTAGAGCATCATCCGCTTAGGTGGAGCCGCTTTCCTGAGCGGTTCCACGCGGATAAAGATGCTCTAGTCATTGAGATAGAGCAGTTTCTTCCGACGAGCGAAGGGTCTCCTCGACTTGAAGGTGGTTCCATCCCATCGGAAACTGCTCTAGTCTTCGAGGTAGTAGTGGCGCTCGGGCTTGAGGCCGGCATCCAGCTCGTACACCAGCGGCCGCCCCGTCGGGATCTCGAGCCCCGGAATCTCGTCGTCGCTGATCTCGTCGAGGTACTTGATCAGGCCACGGAGGCTGTTGCCGTGGGCCGAGATCACGACCCGTCTGCCGGCACCGATCGCAGGCGCGATCCGCTCGTGCCAGTAGGGCAGCACCCGCTCGACCGTGTCCTTGAGACACTCGGTGAGCGGCAGGCTCTCGGGCTCCAGGTTGCGGTAGCGCGGGTCGTGCCGCGGGTGGCGCTCGTCGTCCTCTTCGAGCGCCGGCGGCGGCGTGGCGTAGGAGCGGCGCCAGATGTGGACCTGCTCGTCGCTGTACTTCGCCGCCGTCTCTGCCTTGTCCAGGCCCTGGAGCGCGCCGTAGTGGCGCTCGTTCAGCCGGTAGTCCTTCTCGGTCGGCAGCCAGAGCCGGTCCATCTCCTCGAGCGCGATGTGCAGCGTCTTGATCGCCCGCTTGAGCACCGAGGTGAAGCAGAGGTCGAAGTCGAAACCGGATGCGCGCAGCCGCCGGCCGGCGTCCCGGGCTTCCTCGACGCCCTGCTCCGACAGATCGACGTCGGTCCAGCCGGTGAACAGGTTGGCCTTGTTCCAGACGCTCTGACCGTGGCGGATCAGGACCAGCTTGTGCATGGCTCACCCAGTTCGTGCGGCATCGGCGGCGGCAGGACAGCACAATCCGGCTCGATCTTCACCCGGAAAATCGGCCGGCGCGGCGCCAGCCTCGAGCTGCAGACGTGCTCAGAACCTGATCCCGACCTGGGTCTTCCAGAACGCCTTCTCGACCAGGGTGTCCTCGTCGCGACCGCCGGTGAAGCTGAAGGTCAGGCGGTAGTTCTCGGCCTCCGGGAGCAGGTAGGAGAAGCCGACCTCGACCAGGTTGATGTGCTCGATCTCGGCGTTCACGTTGTAGAGGTACTTCTCGGAGAGGTCGAACTGGATCCGCTCGAACAGCGTGTCCGCAGCGCCGCGCAGCGACAGGCGGAGCCGGCCGCCGACCCGGAGGAAGCGGCGCTCGGCCAGCAGGTCCTCGTTGGCCCCGCTGTCGAACACGTTGCCGGCATCGGTCAGGAGGTCGATCCCGGTGGACACCAGCAGGTCGCCGAACTGGCGGACGCTGCCGAGCGGCACCCCGGTGTCGGCATTCAAAGTCGGAGTCCAGCGGAACTTGAGCGTGCCGATGTCGCTCTCGAGGTTGCTGTCGGTGAGGTAGAGCGGCGTGAACGCGAACTCCTGGAGGGCGTCGGGGGTCAGCGGGAACTGGGCGGAGCCCTGCCAGCCTGCGCCGAGCTTGTCGAGTTCGTCACGCTCGTTCGAGAACAGGCGCTCCACCAGAAGAAACGGGACCGAGACCGCGCGCACCTCGTCGCCGCGGCCCGCATCGAAGTGGTAGCCGGCCACCGCGTCGACCTGGAACGTGGTGTTGTCCTGCAGCAGGTTGGAGCTGATGCTGAACTCCGCGGGCTTGACCGCGCCGAGGCCCGTCCGGGCCTTGCTCAGGTCGTCGATCTCGCTGGTCAGACGGAAGCCCTCGTCGTGGTCCGGATCGCGCACCCAGCCGGCCTGCGCCGGCGGCTCTCCTGGACCGGCGACCTCGATCTCGGCCGGCGGCGTCGCTCGGCAGGTCAGCCGGATGAAGCGGTCCTCCGGATCGAGGACCTCGGCGAGCCCGATCCCGGAGGGGGAGGCGCCGGGCGCCGTCCCAGGACCCGGATCGGCAGCGCCCTCGGCTGCGCCCGGCGAGCGAAGGCGCTCGACCTCGATCCGGTCGTCGCGCAGCAACGTCTCGAGCATCTCGCGGTGCCAGGCGAACGCCGCCACGGTCTCGTCCGTGCAGGGGACCGGGACGCGCGCGCAATAGGCCGGATCGAGCACCGCCGCCAGCTTCTCGGTGAACAGGGTGTCGCCATCCCGGTCGGCATCGAGGACCGCGTCCGGCACCGGCCTCGCCTCGAGGAGATGGCGGACCAGGCGACGGGCGTCGAGCCGCGCCGTCGCACCGTCCGCCGGGCAGAGCACCGCCGCCGGCGAGGTCGCCGGCGGCGCGGCCGGCGCACCGTGCGGAAGGATCGCAAGGAGGCCGACGCCCGTGGCTGCCAGCCGGGGCGGAACCGTCGACAAGATCAAGAGCGCCGATGGAGCGATGCGCTGGCCCGCGCCCTGATCCTGCGCCCGCGGTCCGCGTGGGGGTCGACGCCCGGAAAGCTCGAAAGTTTGAAGATGAACCTGGCCTGGCCTCGGCGGAGGCGCCCGGCGATGCTCACGCGCGGGCGGACCGCACAAGCCTCTCGCGCTCGTGGTGCCATGCCGCTCCGCTGGAGCGGACCCGCCTCGCCAGCGCCCGATGCTGCGCGAGCGCAAGCAGGACGGTGAGCGATGCGGCGAGCTCGAGGTTCTCCTCGAACGCCCCGATCATCGCCCTGGTGTCCTTCTCGATCGCGAAGCCGAACGTGTCGCGGAGCGTGCGGTGCAGCCCGTCGAGCATCTTGGTGAACGGCAGGAGCACGAGCACGCCCATGGTCGAGCAGGCGTGCGGGCGTCCCGCCCGGAAGTCGCGCATCAGAGGGGGCAGCAGCGCCAGAGCCCGGACGGCGATCAGGCCGCACGCGACGAGGACGGCCACGACCAGGATCTTCTCGAGACCGGCGACCCGCGGATCGAGGAAGTAGCTCACTTTCGAGACGCTGCCGGAGGTGAAGGCGTGCTGCATGTCGAGCTCCCGCGCCGTGCACAGGAGCAGCAGAAAGGCGAGGGGACGCACGCCGGCGCGCCGCGCGTGCTCGCCCGACAGCAGCCAGGCGGCCGTGACCGTGTAGCCGATCGCGCTCGCCCCCTCGATCGGCCCGCCTTCCCGGAGCACGGCCTCGCGGATCGACGGCTCGGCGAACGCCAGCAGCCAGCCCGCGCCGATCAGCGCGCCCAGCCAGATGGCCAGAAAGATCCAGCGATGCAGCACGGCCGCCCCCGCTCGTGGAACGGGGATTCTTAAACCATCTCATGAAGGCGGTTCATTCCGTTTCTGTCGGAGCAGGCTTTTTGCATTCCAGGCCGCGACTTATCCGCCACACCGGGGTCACGCGATGCCGTCCGCCGTCACCGGCCAGCCCTCGAGCCGGTACGCGCTGTCCCAGAACATCCATTCCAGCTGCGCGGCGCGCACGAACGCCTCGAGCATCTGGTCCTGCCGCGCCGGCGTCGCCGCCTCGGCCAGGTCGTCGCTGATCCCGATCACCTTCTGCACGCCGGCCGCGAACTCCTCGTCGGCGTAGGTGTCGATCCACGCCTGATAGGGATTGTCCCGTGCCGCGATCTCGAGGAGGTGCTTGCCGACCTCCCAGTAGATCCAGAAGCACGGCAGCAGCGCGGCCACCGCAACCTCGTACGGCGCGCTCGAGGTGGTCGAGATCAGGTAGTGGGCGTAGTGCGAGCACGTGGGCGACGGCGGCGCCGCCTCGACCTCCTCCGCGCTCAGGCCGTACTCGCGGAAGAAGCTCTCGTGCAGCGCGCGTTCGACCACCACCGCCTCGCGCGCGCTCCCGGCGAGCACGATCATCTGGTCGTTGTCCGGCGCCCGCGCCGCCGCGGCCGCGAGGGCGCGGCCGAAGGCGTTCAGATAGTGCGCGTCCTGGATCATGTAGAAGGTGAAGCGCTCGCGCGAGAGGGTCCCCGCGGCGAGCTCCTGGTTGAACGGCTGCTCCAGGATGTCGGCGTAGAGGCCCTCGATCCGCTGCCAGGCCTGGTCGGGGAAGTTCATGCCGACCCGCCCCGCTGATCCGCGCCCCACCAGGCGTGGAAGTGATGGACTGGCCCGTGCCCGTGGCCGACCGCGAGCTGGTCGGCCGCGCTGATCGCCGCGGTGACGTAAGCCTTCGCCTCGCGCACCGCATCCCGGAGCGCGAAGCCGCGGGCGAGCAGGGCGGCGATCGCCGAGCTCAGCGTGCAGCCGGTGCCGTGGGTGTTGGGGGTGTCGATCCGCTCGCTCTTGAGCACCAGGGGCTCCGCGCCGTCGTCGAGCACGTCGGCGCTCTCGGTGCCCCCGAGATGGCCGCCCTTGAGCAGCACCGCATGCGGGCCTTCCGCCCGGAGCGCTGCGGCCTCCTCGATCATGACCCGCTCGTCGCGCGCGGCGTCCCGGCCGAGCAGCACCGCCGCCTCGGGCAGGTTCGGGGTGAGGACGGTGGCGAGCGGCAGAAGGTGCTCCTTCATGGCCGCGACCGCCTCCGGCTGCAGCAGCCGCTGGCCGCTCTTCGCGACCATCACGGGGTCGACCACGACCCTGCGCGCGCCGTGCGCCTTGAGGCGCTCGGCGACGGTCGCGATCACGGTCGCCTTGGACAGCATGCCGATCTTGACCGCGCGGATCTCGATGTCCTCGAACACCGTGTCGATCTGCGCGGCGACGAAGTCCCGCGGCACGTCGTGGATCGCGGCCACCGTCCGGGTGTTCTGCGCCGTCAGCGCCGTGACCACCGAGAGGCCGTAGACGCCGAGGGCGGAGAAGGTCTTGAGGTCGGCCTGGATGCCGGCGCCGCCGCCGGAGTCCGAGCCGGCGATGGTCAGGACGTTCGGGATCATGCCGCTCCCTTTCTGTTGCGCGCGTCGTCGATCGCGTTGCGGATCGAGCGCGCCGCCGCCTCGGGATCGTCCGCGGCGACGATCGCCGAGACCACCGCGACGCCGTCGGCGCCGGCGGCGATGGCCTCGCCCGTATTGCCCCGGCCGATGCCCCCGATCGCGACCAGCGGCAGATGGGTCCGCTTGCGGACCTCTGCGAGGCGCGCCGCGCCGACCGCCGGCCCCGCGTCGGCCTTCGTCGTGGTGCCGGCGAACGGCCCGAAGGCGAGATAGTCGAGGAGGTCCGGGTCGGCCGCGGCGGCCTGCTCGACCGCGTCGAGCGACAGGCCGAGCAGGGCATCCGGGCCGAGGATCGAGCGCGCCGCCCGGGCGGGCAGATCGGTCTGCCCGAGGTGGCAGCCGAGCCCGGCCGCAGCCGCGACGTCGACCCGGTCGTTGATGATCAGGGAAACCCCGAGCGGGAGCAGGAGCCGCTTCAACGCCAGGGCCTGCTCGAGCAGGGCGCCGCCGCCGGCACCCTTGTCGCGCAGCTGGACCAGGGTCGCGCCGCCGCGCACCGCCGCTTCGACGATCGCCTCCAGCGGCCGACCCCGGCCGAGGTCGGGATCGGTCACCAGGTAGAGCGTCGGATCGAACGCCGGCTTCATCGGATCCGGATCCCGGCCCGCAACGTCGCCTCGTCGAGGGTGAACAGCTCGTCGATCAGATTCGTCCGGAGCGAGCCGGGGCCGGGGCTTCGCGCCGCCGCACGCTCACCCGCGAGCGCCACGACCGCGAGGCCGGCGGCCGCAGCGTGCAGCGGGTCCGGCTCGACGGCGAGGAACGCGCCGATCACGGCGCTCGCCGCACAGCCGAGCGCGGTCACGCGGGTCATCATCGGGTGCCCGCCTTCGACCCTGACCACGCGCTCGCCGTCGGTCACGTGATCGACCGCGCCCGTGACCGCGACCACCGCGCCCAGCACCCGCGCCAGCTCGCGCGCGGCGCCGAGCGCGTCCTCGGCGGCGTGGCTCGTGTCGACCCCCCGGGTCGGGCCGCTCGATGCGCCGGCCAGCGCCAGGATTTCCGAGCCGTTGCCCCGGATCACGGTCGGCCGGCCGCGGGCGAGGTCCGCCGCGGCGCGGGTCCGGTACGGCGTCGCGCCGACCCCCACCGGATCGAGCACCCAGGGCTTCCGAAGTTCTGCGGCGCGGGCGCTCGCCTGCTCCATCGAGCGCACCCAGGCGGGCTGAAGGGTCCCGATGTTGATCACGAGCGCGCTCGCCACCTCCTGAAAGTCCGCCACCTCCTCCTCGGCGTGGACCATCGCGGGCGAGGCGCCGAGGGCGAGCAGCACGTTCGCCACCAGGTCCATCGAGACGAAGTTGGTGATGTTGTGGACCAGCGGGGCCTGAGCGCGGACGGCTTGCAGACCCATGGCCACTCTGTCAGCATGATTCACGTCGTCGCTCCCTCCTCGGGAGCCGATCGCCGCGGCGAACGATGGTTGGCAGACCAGCGCGGCGCGTATCGGCTCCCTTCGCTGGCATGACCCAGATCAGGTTCGGCGGGTGTGATCTCAGCCCGTGAGGGCACCCCGGCGAGATACGGCACCCATCAACGTGGGCGGCACCGCTCCGGGTGTCAATGTCGGTCTGGCAGGCAACGACTACCTGGCCTTCGTCCCGGCACCGCCCCGTCGCCACGGGAGACGACGATGCAGCGACGTCATGCACTCAAGGCCGGCGGGCTCGGGCTCGCGGCCACCACGCTCGCCGCGCCGGCGATCGGCCAGGAGCGGATCCGCTGGCGCATGGTCACGACCTGGCCGAAGAACGCCCCCGGGGTCGGGACCAGCGCGCAACGCGTGGCCGATCGGATCGGCGCGATGAGCGGCGGCCGGCTGGAGGTCGAGCTGTTCGCCGCCGGTGAGCTGGTCCCCGCCTTCGAGGCTCTGGATGCCGTCCAGCGCGGGGTCGCCGAGATGAGCCACTCGGCGTCCTTCTTCTGGCTCGGCAAGTCCCCGGCGCTGAACTACTTCGGCTCGATCCCCTTTGGGCTGACCAAGGCCGAGATCGAGGGCTGGCTCCTGTTCGGCGACGGCGCCGGGCTCTGGCGGGAGGCGATGGCCGGGTTCGACGTCCTGCCGTTCTATGCCGGCTCGAGCGGGACCTCGGCCGGCGGCTGGTTCCGGAAGGAGATCGTCCGGCTGGACGATCTGAGAGGCCTGAAGATCCGGATCGCGGGGCTCGGCGCGGAAGTGATGCGGCGGCTCGGCGCGACGCCCGTCCTGACCCCGCCCTCCGAGGTGTTCCAGGCCATGAGCACCGGGACGGTCGACGCCGCCGAGCTGATCGGCCCCTGGAGCGATCCCGCGTTCGGCCTCGACCGGGTCGCCGACTACTATTACGTGCCCGGCTTCCATGAGATCGGCCCGACCGCGGAAGTGCTGATCAACCGCGCGGCGTTCGAGCGGCTGCCGGCCGACCTGAAGCCGTTGGTCGAAGGGGCGGTCATGGCGGAGGCGCTGGCGTATGGCGCGGAGTACCGCTTCCACAACGTCATGGCGCTCGGCCCGCTGGTCGCCGAGCGCGGCGTCGAGCTCAGGGAATACCCGGAGGAGGTGGTCGCGGCTCTCGGCCGCGTGACGCTCGAGGTCCTGGAGGAGCTGGGCGACGCTGACCCCCTCACCCGGAAGATCCACCGCTCCTACATGGCGTTCCTCGAGCAGGCGATCCCGTACGCCGACTGGTTCGACCGGCGGATCCTGGCGCAGCGCAGCCAGGCGCTCGCGTCGCTCGCCAGGGGCTGGCCGGGCAAGACCTGACGCGCGCCGATCACGAGGCCGGCACGGGAGCCGGCTCGCCGGCCCGGCCGGAGCGGACCCGCTCGCGCGTGCCGCGCGCCTGCAGCAGGTTCTCGCGCACGCTCCGCTCCCGGGCGAGCGCGGCGATCCTGAGGCGCGCGGTGTCGATGCCGAGCGACCCGGCGGCGCACAGCCCGGCGAGGCGCGCCCAGACCACGCGCTTCTTCCAGACCTGGTGCGGCTGCCAGTCGTCGAGCGCGGCCGTGCCCACCTCCTCGCCGATGCGGATGAAGCCTGCGCTTTCCGCCGCGTCGAGCAGCTCGACCCCGCGCGCCGTCCGGGCGATCACGCCGTTGGTGCCCGGGTCCAGGTCCTCGGACGACGGGTCAGGCGCCCCGCCGGGCCAGGTGTCGGCGGCGGCGAGATCCGCGGCCTCGCCGATCCCGTCGGGGCAGATCTTGCAGCGGAAGGGCAGGGTCCAGGCGCGGTAGTCCTCCCCCCAGAAGTCGGTGTAGCGACGCTCGATCACGCGCCCGTCCGTGGTCTCGATGCGGGTCGGCCCGGGACAGCCGTGGCCGCGGTAGCGGAACCCCCGGACCTCGTGCTCGGCGATCCCCTGCCGCGCCAGGAAGTCTGCGGTGCCGTCCGGCGGCATGTAGCCGCCGCAGACGGGGGTCAGCCAGTAGCGGACCAGCCGGTCGACCCGCGGGTCGTGCCGGGCCCAGTTCCGGAGCCCCGCGATGTCGCACGGCTTGCCGACGAACGCGAACGGCCGGCCGCGGTCCAGCACCTCCCGGACGTCGATCAGGGGTGGCGTCGGGCCGTAGCGCGAGCCCGCTCCCTCGAGCACCCCGGCCTCGGTGAAGCTGAGGGTGCGCTCGCCGAAGGTCGGAGGGTCGTTGGAGGCCTTGGCGTGGAGCACGAAGTCGACCCGGCCGCTCCGGACGAGGAACTGCCCGAGCGCGGTGAGGACGCCGCCGGTCGCGCCGCGGAAGCGGACCTCCGGATCGGCGGCCCAGGCGAGGACGACACGGCGGACCGGCCCCCACACCGAATCGACCGGGGTCGCCTCGTCGATCTCCGCAGCCGGCAGCCCCTCGACCCGGATGCCGGGGCAGACGTCGTAGATCCGGTCGACCGTCGCATGATCGAGCGGACCGACCGCCACCGGCCGCTGGTCGCCCGTGGTGGTCCGCACGACCCGGACCCGCTCCGGACCCGCGACGCTCTGGCAGAGGCCGCAGCCGATGCAGAGGCCCTCCTTCGCGATCCGCTCCAGCCGCGCCTCCGGCGACCTCGGCTCCCCGTGCCGCGTCATCCGGCAGCCGCTCGGACGAACTCGAGCACCGCGCCGGAGGCGAGGTCCGGCGGGACGATCAGGGTGCCCTCGTCGCTGAGGGCGCACCGGAGGCCGTTCGCCTCCAGGACGCGGCGGGTGTGGTCGAGGTCGCGGCTCCGCAGGACCAGCGCCTTCAGGTGGGGGCGCGGGCGGCGGGCGACGCGGCCGAAGCGCTCGGCGAAGGCGAGGGGGCCGAGGAAGCGGAGCGTCACCGCCCCGGCGGCCACCGTCAGCGTGTCCTCCTGCCGTTGGACCCGCGCCCCGAAGAGCGCGCGGTACGCGGCCTCGACCGGCCCGAGATCGGCGGCGATGCCGATCACCTCGGCGAGCCCGATCGCGCCGTTGGGCTGCTCGAGATGATCCTTCCGCCAGACCACGTCCGGGGTGTGGTGCTGGCAGACGAACATCCAGGCGCCGGGACTCGCCTTCGGCTCGATCCGGGCGATGGTGAACGCCGCCTCCCGCGCGCCCTCGGGAAAGGCGACCGGCCGCGCGAACTCGACCGGCCCGCCGGAAGCGACGCCGGCGGCGGCGAACTCGGCCGCCGCGGCCTTGGCGTCGGCGGTCTTCATGGCGAGCCCGAACGGGCCCTCCCGTTCCTTGAGCTCGGCGACGAAGGGCGCGTTCAGCGGCGTCTCGTTCAGGACCGCGAGGAGCTCGACGTAGGTCCCGTCCGGGAACAGGAACGTGCTGTTCGCGGTGCCCATGACCGCGGAATGCACGCCGCGCGGGGTCAGCCGGAAGCCGAGCCGGGTCATCTGTTCCTCGGCCCGGTCGAGGTCGCGGACGAGCACGATGACGTGGTCGAGATCGCCGATGTTCTGCATGGCTCCTCTCCCGCTCCCCCGCGACGGCAGCACGTCGGTCTGCCGCGCGGGCCGCCGCCGGGCCGGCCACGGACGGCCGGAGCGGTTCCACCTCCCGCCGAGCAAATGCGGGACCACGCCACCCGCGTCCGGCCGCTCCGCCGCGCCGCGCCATGGAGCGAGCCCCGGTAGCGCAGGAGCCGGACCCGCTCCACCTGCACATCTTCGCGGCGTTTGGCCGCGGTTTCAACGTATCGACGCGGTCCGGCAGGGGGGGCCTGAATCAACCGCCGGTCT
>DASUSF010000200.1:0-12457 GCA_036375275.1 Geminicoccaceae bacterium
TTAAGATAGAGCAGTTTTCTTCCGATGAGCGAAGGGTATGCCTCGACTTGAAGGTGGTTCCATCTCATCGGAAACTGCTCTAGACCGCCCGGATGAAAAAGGGGCGCCGGTGGGCGCCCCTGGCAGGGGTTCGAGGGACGGAGGTGCCGCGGAGCCTGGCCTCAGCAGTTGCCGGGCCGGTGCGCGCAGGCGGCGTTCCGCATGTCGAGGAACTCCTGGCCGAGGATCGAGCTGCCCTGCACGAGGGGCGTGGTGCTGACGAAGCCGTAGGAGGTCACGCCGACCACCCGGTTCGGGGTCGGCTGCAACCCGCCGGTCTGGCCGGTCGCCAGGACGCCGAAGTTCTCGATCCACGAGCCCCCGCTCGATCCGCCGCGCATGTCGGAGCCGTAGAGCACGGTGTTGGCGCCGCCGGCCTCGAAGGACTGCGAATCCACCTGGTGCATGATCTCGCCGCCGTCGTGGTTGCCGGGGTAGCCGATCTTCTTGGTGTGGTTGGGCATCAGGGCGTTGGTGCGGAAGCCGAACCAGCCGGTGACGTCGCCGATCCGCTTGACCTCGGAGTCGAACTTCCGGTCCTCGACCTCGATGATCGCGAGGTCGGCCGCGTTCGGGACGTTGCCGTTGCCCGAGGCCCAGGACGGCGTTGTGATCACCCAGCGCCAGTTCCAGGCCTGGTAGGGCGCCTGACCCTGGTGATAGGCGGGCACGAACAGGAAGCGGCGGTAGAAGCCGTTCGACCCGCCGCTGCCGCGATGGACGCAGTGCCCGGCGGTCAGGATCAGGCGCGGCGCGATCACCGCGCCGGAGCAGATGAAGCTGCCGACGCCCGGCTGCTCGAAGAACAGCTTGCCGTTGGCGCGGTAGGGGTAGTGCAGCCGGGCGTCGGTCGGCACCAGGCGCGAGCTCGAGAAGTAGGCGCCGGACGTGCCAAGGTTCATGATGTCGAAGCCGCCGCCGGATTCGAGCATGGCCGCCTCCGGCGTCGGTCCGGCGGTCCCCGCGAACAGCCGGTCGGCCATGTCGGGCGGCACCTCGGCCGCGCCGGCGGGGGTAGCGCCCTGCTCGACCCGGGTCGGCGCCTCGACGGCCGCCTCCTCCAGGCTCTCGACGCGGTCCATCATCTCCTGGAGCGTGCCCTCCGGCTCCGGCAGCGGCAGGAGGTCGGCGCTGCGCAGCTCCTGCGGCGTCCAGTAGCCGGCGGGATCCCGGGCCAGGACGTCCGCCACCTCGTCGTTCTCGATTGCGATCACCTCCTGAGCGACGGCGGGCACCGCCGCCAGAGCGATGCCGGCGACGAGAACGAGCGCCGCCACACGACGGCCCGCGCTCGAGCGGTCGGGCCTCCACGGCATCGGGCATGGGGATGAAGATGACGCGTGCATGGTCAATCTCCTGGGTCGGAAGACCCGTTAGATCGGGTAGGGGTGCCCGTGGACGCCGCGTCGGCGCTACGGGCAGGGCCCACAACCTGGAATTTAGAGGACCTGCAGGGCGAGGCCTTGTGAAGTGGCTCACCGGCACGCCGGGCGAACCGGCGCCGGCGAGTGTTCACATCCGGTTCAGGCGGCGCGGCGGAGGAGTCGGGATGTCCCGTGCCTCGGTCCAGGCACCGGTGGATCGCCGCCATGGGACGGAGGTGGAGACGGCCATGGACGTGTCGACCACTGGAGCAATTCCGGATGGGACGGAACCGCATCGCGCAGCGACGCCCTTCCGCTCATCGGAAGAAAATTGCTCTATTCCGATGGATCCGAGCGGGTTCACCCGGTCGGGACCGCTGGCACGGCGGTCCGGTCATATCGGGATCCGCTCCAGCGCCGCCCTCCTGGCGGCGATGCTCGGGGCGGCAGCGATGATCGGGAGCGCGGCGATGGGAGACGAGAAGAGCGCCGAGAAGGCGAACCCCGAAGCCGAGCCGGGGGGTGACGCCAGCGACCCGTACTGGACACCCGAGCGGATGCGCGCGGCTAGGCCGCTCCCGCTGCCGCACCCGGACGCGGCACCGCCCGAGGCGCCCGTGACGTCCGAGGGCGCGCCTTCGGTGAGCGGCGCCGGCAGCCCGGGCGGAGGCAGCGTCCCGCCCGAGGACGAGAGCCTGCCCGGACCGGCGCCGGAAGGCTCCGCCAAGCCCTGAGCCCGTGCTCGACCGGATCCCGGGGCCACCTTACAGTGCGGCCCGGAGATCAGGGAGGGTCCGATGTTCGATGATCTGAAGGGCAGGGCGGTGCTGGTGACCGGCGCCAGCACCGGGATCGGCGCGGCGGTCGCCCGGGGCTTCGGCCGGGCCGGCGCCAGGGTGGCCGTGCACTATCGCCGGAGCGGGGAGGCGGCCGAAGCCGTCGCCGATGCGGTGAGCGACGCCGGAGGCGAGGCGATCCTGGTTAAGGGCGACGTCACCGACCGCGCCGACGTGAAGCGGATCGTCGAAGAGACGGTCGGGGCCTTCGGCGCTCTCGACGTCCTGATCAACAACGCCGGCGATATCGTGTTTCGGAAGAAGCTCGAGGAGACGTCCGACGACGAGATCGACTTCGTGATCGACCTCAACGCCCGCGCGGTGGTCTCGATGTGCCGGGCGGCGCTGCCGCATCTCCGGAAGAGCAAGGGCAACATCATCACCACGACATCGGTCGCGGCGCGCCAGTCGGGCGGGCCCGGCACCGGGATCTACACGGCGGCCAAGGGGTTCGCCCAGAGCCTGACCCGCTTCCTCGCCCGCGACCTCGCGCCGGACGGGGTCCGGGTCAACGCCGTCGCGCCCGGGTTTATCCTGACCCCGCTCCAGGACCGCAACACCACCGATGAGCAGAAGGCGCAGATGACGAAGCTGATCCCGCTCGGGCGGGCGGGGCTGCCCGAGGATCTGGTCGGCAGCTACCTGTTCCTCGCCTCCGACCGCCTCGCCGGCTGGATCACCGGCGCGACCATCGACGTCAACGGCGGCCAGTACCTGAGCTGAGCCGGAGCGGGCCCGCGCGGCGGGTCAGGAGCCGCCCTTCCGCGCGATCTCCTGCCGGAGCGCGTCGACCTTCTCCTTGACCACCAGCAGCGGCACGTGACCGGCCGGGATATTGCCGCCGTGGCGCTCCTCCAGGTCCGCGATCTGCCGTTCCGCCTGCTCGAGAATTTCGCTCGCGGAGTCCATGCGCCCGGCCAGGAACTCGCTCTCGGCCTGCGCCTGGAGGGTGGTCGCCCGCTCGACGTCGCTGTCCAGGGCCGCCGGGCCGGTGTCGACCAGCGCCTCGGTTCCGGCGTCTCGCCCGGCCTCCGGATCGGGTGCATCCGAGGGCGCCGCCGCCGTCAGGCGCTCGTACTCCTGCCGGAGTTCAGGAAGGGCGGGGTGATCGGGCGCCTGGCGCTCGAGCAGGTCGAGCTGGCGCCGCTGCTCCTCCAGGTCGCGCAACGCCTGCTGTGGCCGCAGGTCGAGACGAAACTCGATGCCCTTCAGGTTCTGCTCGATGGTGAGGGCGAGTTGGTCCGCGCCCTGGGCGAGCACCACCGTCGGCACGAGCATGCCGCCCAGCACCAGAGACCGCAGCCAGACCTTCCACCGCTTGACCATCGCCTTGCCCTCGCGTTCCGCTGGCTGTCGCCGACAAGGTGCAATCTAGCCCTGTTCGGGCGTCGTTCCACCGACTTAGAAGCCGAAGCGGCTCTTCAACGGTGTTCCCGTCGCGAGGCTCACGAGGTGGGCCAGCATCAGGATCGCAACGACGAGCGCGACCATCTGGACGGCGGTCCAGGGGATCAGAGGCGGCTGACCAAGGTCGCCGGGGCGCCGCTCGAGCCAGTTCGCCAGGCCGGCGACCCCGACGGCCAGGGCGAGAATCAGAAGGGTCGGGAGCAGGCCCATGCACGCGCCCCGCTAGAGTGGATCCCGATACGGTGGAAACGCCTGCAGGCGGTTTGGTCCGGGTGAATCCGCTCTGATCCATGGAATAGAGCAATTCTTTCCCATGAGCGGAAGGACGCCGCGGTTCGATGCGGTTCTGTGTCATCGAAAACTGCTCTAGGTCGCGGACGGCAGCGCCCGTTCGAGCACGCGCGCGAGATGCAGAGCCTCGCGTCCGCTGCCGTCCCGGATCTGGTGCCGGCAGCTGGTCCCGTCGGCGACCAGCAGCGTCGCGTCGTCGGCCCCGCGCACGGCGGGAAGCAGGCTCAGCTCGGCCATCGCCATCGACACGTCGTAGTGCCGGGCCTCGTAGCCGAACGCCCCGGCCATGCCGCAGCAGCTGCTCTCGATCGCCTCCGCCTCGAGGTCGGGGATCAGCCCGAGCGTCTCGAGCACGCTCCCGAACGCGCCGAACGCCTTCTCGTGGCAGTGGCCGTGGACCAGCGCCCGGCTGGCGACCGGCTCGAGGTCGAGGGTGAAGCGACCCGCGCCGCGCTCCTCGGCCACGAACTCCGAGAGCAGCTTCGCCGCGCCGGCGAGCCCGTCCGTCTCGCCCGGCAGCAGGGCCAGGAACTCGTCGCGCATGGTCAGCAGGCAGGACGGCTCGAGTCCGATGACCGGCACGCCCCGTTCCACGAACGGCTTCAAGGACTCGAGGGTCCGCCGCGCTTCCGCCCGCGCCTGCTCAAGGAGGCCGGCGGCGAGAAAGGTCCGCCCGCAGCAGAGCGGCCGCTCGCCCCGCGGGTCCGGGAAGCGGACGGCATAGTCCGCGGCCTCGAGCACCCGCACCGCCGCGCGCGCGTTCTCGGGCTCGAAGTGGCGGTTGAAGGTGTCGACGAACAGCAGGACCTCCGGTCCCGTGGTGCGCCGGCCGGTCATCGGCGGCCGGAAGGGCTTCTGGAAGGTCGGCAGGCTGCGGCGGGCGCTGAACCCGAGCAGCCGCTCGCCGAGGGCGGCGGCGCCGGGCAGCCGGTTGCGGAGGTTCAGGAGCGCCCGGGTCTCGCGCGCGCCGTGCGCGATGTGCGGCAGATAGGCGATCAGCCGGTCCTTGAGCGGCAGGCCGTGGCGGCGGCGGTGCTGGTGCAGCACCTCGGTCTTCATCCGCGCCATGTCGACCCCGGTCGGGCATTCCCGTCGGCAGGCCTTGCAGGCGACGCAGAGGTCGAGGGTC
Source organism: Geminicoccaceae bacterium (assembly GCA_036375275.1). Lineage (GTDB taxonomy): Bacteria > Pseudomonadota > Alphaproteobacteria > Geminicoccales > Geminicoccaceae > DASUSF01. The sequence continues at coordinate 5,067 of DASUSF010000200.1, forward strand.
TGAAGCATCTCGTCGGAGGTCAGAGCATCGGGGCCGAGCTGACCGCTCAGCGCGAGCCGGAGCGAGTTGGCGCGCCCGCGCGTCACGTCGCGCTCGTTCCGGGTCGCCCGCCACGACGGGCACATCACGCCGCCCGCCATCTTCCGGCAGGCGCCGTTGTTGTTGCACATCTCGGCGGCGCCAAGGAAGCCGCCCCACGGGCTCCAGTCGAGGCCCGTCTCGACCGGGAGGGCGGCGTAGCCGGGCTTGAAGCGGAAGTTGGCGCGCTCGTCCATCCGGGGGGCCCGGACGATCTTGGACGGGCTCGTGTTGAACAGGCCGCCCGGATCGAAGCGATCCTTGACCTCCTCGAAGGCGCCGACCAGCCGCGAACCGAACATCAGGCCGTGGAACTCGCTCCGGACCAGGCCGTCGCCGTGCTCGCCGGAGTGCGCGCCCTTGCAGGCGCGGACCAGCTCGATCGCCTCTTCGGCGATCGCGCGCATCGTCGCGGCCCCCTGATCCAGCTTCAGGTTCAGGATCGGGCGGACGTGCAGGCAGCCGACCGAGGCGTGGGCGTACCAGGTGCCGGATGTGCCGTGGCGCGCGAACACCTCGTTGAGCCGGGCGGTGTACTCGGCGAGGTGCGGAAGCGGCACCGCGCAGTCCTCGATGAACGAGACCGGCTTCGCCGCGTCCTTCATCGACATCGCGATGTTCAGCCCGGCCTGGCGGAGCTCCCAGATCTCGCTCTGCAACGCCGGCTCCACCGCCTCGACGACCGCCCCGGGGAAGCCGAGATCCGCCATCAGCTCGCCGAGGTGCCTGAGTCCCGACCGGTTCCGGGCCGGATCGTCGCCCGCGAACTCGACCAGCAGGAGCGAGTCCGGCGCGCCCCGGACGAACTTCGGCAGGCTCCGGGCGAAGGCCGGGATCGCGCGGGCGAGGTCGAGGATCGAGCGGTCGACGAGCTCGACCGCGCTGGGCCCGAGCTCGACGATGTGCTGCGCCGCGTCCATGGCCGCATGGAAGGTCGGGAAATGGCAGACGCCGAGCAGCTTGTGCGTCGGCAGCGGGCTGAGCTTCAGCCTGATCCGGCTGAACCAGGCGAGCGTCCCTTCGGAGCCGACCAGAAGGCCCGCCATGTTGTGCGGGCCGCGCGGGTCGATCCGGTGCAGGTTGTAGCCGCCGACGTGACGCGCGGTCCGGGGGGTGCGCGCCCGGATCTCGTCGGCCTCGCGCGCCGCGAGCGCCCGCATGTCCTGGACCAGGCCCGCATAGCTGCCGCCGTTCAGCTCCGCGAGGTTGGCGGAGACCGGGCCGAAGCGGACCCGCTCGCCCGACGCCAGGACGGCCTCGATCTCGAGCACGTTGTCGACCATCACGCCGTAGCGCAGCGAGCGGGCGCCGCAGGCGTTGTTGCCGGTCATGCCGCCGATGGTCGCGCGCGAGCCGGTCGAGATGTCGACCGGGTAGAACAGGCCGTGCGGCCGGAGCATGCGGTTGAGCTCGTCGAGCACGATCCCCGGTTCGACCCAGCAGCTCCGCCCCTCGACGTCGAGCTCCAGGAGGTTGCGGAGGTGCCGGCTGTGGTCGATCACCAGCGATCGCCCGACCGTCTGCCCCGCCTGCGAGGTGCCGCCGCCCCGCGGCAGGACCGAGATGCCCTCCTCGCGGGCGATGTCCAGGCACGCCAGCACGTCGTCGTGGCTGCGCGGTCGAACCACCCCGATCGGCCCGATCTGGTAGATCGAGGCGTCGGTGGCGTAGCGGCCCCGGTCGAACGCGCCGAACAGCACCTCGCCCTCGAGCGCGCGCTCGAGTCGCGCGGCGAGCAGAGGATCCCCGACCCGGGTATGCGGCGGACGGATGGTGGTCGCCACGCGGTCTCCTCGGTCGAACGGCCGGCTCCGGCCCGGGCGATCTTGGCACAGCCGGGCCGGGCTGCGCGAGGCCGGCGGCCCGGGTCGGCGGGATGGCGCATCCGCCGCGGGGTATGGCCGGTCCCGCTGGCCTCCGGCTTCGGATCGAGGCAGGATCGGCTGGCTCGGACCCCATCAGGGAGGTGCACGGTGGAGCAGCTGGACCGGGTCAAGGAGATCCTCGACGAGGTGGCCTCCTACGGCCGCTCGTTCCACGAGCGCACCGACGAGGGCGCCTACCACCGGATGTCGCTGACCCTCGCCGCGCTTGAGGACGACCTCAGGGAGGTCGTGCAGGCCGCGACCCGGGACGAGATGACCGCGGTGATCGGCAAGCTCGAGAGCGACGCCGAGCTCACCCCCGACGAGCTCCGTCTGATCCGCCTCTGGATGGTCAGCGACGCCGAGTTCTACGTGCAGATGGAGAACGACTACCGCGACTGGCTGGCCGAGCTGAACCGGCTGGTCGGGGTGGTCGACATGCTCCGCAGCCAGCGGCTCACACCGGAGATCGCGGGCCGGCTCTCCGGCACCATCCGGGACGCGATCCGCGTGATCGGCGACATCACCTACTTCAAGGAGCAGGAGCGCCGGATCGGCGACTTCGAGCGCGCGACCGCGCGCCTCTACTCGGAGGACAAGCGCACCCTCGCCCGCATCCTCCGGCAGAAGCAGAGATCCGCCTCGATGTGAGCGGCGGGACGCCCGCCTTCCAGGCCCTGCCGACGAACACGCTCTCAGCCCCGCCAGCTCAGCCGCGCGGCTTCCGCAGCTTCATCACCTCGTCGGCGCCCATCAGCACGCCACTCGCCCGCCAGCCGCGCTTCCCTGTAGAAGCCGGAGGCGCGCAAGGTCGGATCGGGAGTGACCCGGAGCCAGATCTCGTCGCGGCCCGCGGCGAACAGCCGGTCCTCGACCCGCGTCAGAAGCTCTCCGCCGATGCCGCGCCCTTCGTGCTCGGGACGCACCGCGACGACGAGGACCTCGCCGCTCGAGCGGTCGCCCATCGCGAACCCGACGACGGCGCCGTCATGCTCGCAGACCCAGCCCTCGACGTGGAAACGCATCGCCTCGGCGAGCGAGCGCGGCGTCACGCCGTAGGTGTGCTCCAGCTCGTCGGCGGTGACGGCATTCTCGACCGTCGACAGCCTGACCTCGAACACGGCGGGAACGTCGCCGACGCGCATCTTACGAAACGACAGCGCCATCACGCTCCTCGATCACGGCAGCCCCGTTCTATGTCGGCCGGTCCGCGACGGCGAGCAGTTCCGGCTGCATCCGAGCCCGGCGTTCGTCTCGAGAGCCGCGCGGGACGCCGGCTCCGAGCCGCGGGGGGCCGGGCCGCTCCAGGTTTGCGCGCGCGCGTCGTGCCCGATAGGGTGCTCTCCGACCGTTCGCTCCGAGGCTCGAGCCATGTCCGCCAAGCGCGCCGCAGGCCGCCACTTCCTCCAGATCCCGGGGCCGACCAACGTCCCCGATCGGATCCTGCGCGCGATCGACCGGCCGACCATCGACCACCGCGGCCCGACCTTCCAGACCATGGCCAGGGATGTGCTGGAGCGGATCAGACACGTCTTCAGGACCGAGGGGCCGGTCGTGATCTACCCGGCGTCGGGCACCGGCGCCTGGGAAGCGGCGCTGGTCAACACGCTCTCGCCCGGCGACGTCGTGCTGATGTACGAGACCGGGCACTTCGCCGCCCTCTGGTTCGAGCTCGCGCAGCGCCTCGGGCTGGAGCCCCAGCTGATCCCGGGCGACTGGCGGAGCGGCGTCGATCCGGAGCGGATCGGCGCGATCCTCGAGGCCGACCGCGACTACACCATCCGGGCGGTCTGCGTGGTCCACAACGAGACCTCGACCGGCGTCGCGTCCCGGGTCCCGGAGGTCCGCCAGGCGATCGACGCCGCCGGCCACCCCGCCCTCCTGATGGTAGACACCATCTCTTCGCTCGCCTCGATCGACTACCGGCACGACGAATGGGGCGTCGACGTCACCGTCGGCGGCTCGCAGAAGGGCCTGATGCTGCCGCCGGGCCTGTCCTTCAACGCGATCAGCGAGAAGGCGCTCAAGGTCGCCGAGAAGGCCGGCCTCGCGCGTTCGTACTGGGACTGGCAGCCGATGTTGGCGGCGAACCGGAACGGCTTCTTCCCCTACACGCCCGCGACCAACCTGCTCTATGGCCTGCAGGCGGCCCTCGACATGCTGTTCGAGGAGGGGCTGGAGGAGGTGTTCCGGCGCCACGCCCGCCATGGCGCCGCCACCCGCGCGGCGGTCGAGGCGTGGGGCCTCGAGGTGCTGTGCCGGAACCCGGAGGAATATTCGGGCTCGCTGACCGCGGTCATGACCCCGGACTGGCTGAACGCCGACGAGCTCCGCGCCCTGATCCTGGAGCGCTACGACCTCTCGCTCGGCAACGGCCTCACGAAGCTGCAGGGCAAGGTGTTCCGGATCGGCCACCTCGGCGACTTCAACGACCTGATGCTCGCCGGCACGCTCGCGGGCGTCGAGATGGGGCTCCGCGCCAAGGGCGTGAACCTGAAGGCGAGCGGGGTCGGAGCGGCACTGGAGATCCTCGGCCGGGCCTGAATCGCCGACGCGGTCAGGGCAGGGGCGCCTCGCCAGCCCGGCTCAGCTCTCCGGCAGCGGGATGAACTCGGGATCGCCCGGAACCATGGCGAAGCGCTTCGCCCTCCAGTCCGCCTTGGCCTGATCGATCCGCGCCCTGGAGCTGGCGACGAAGTTCCACCAGATGTAGCGCGGCCCGTCCATCGGCGCGCCGCCCAGGAGCATGAAGCGGGCCGGCGTCAACGCCCGGATCGTCACCCGGTCGCCGGGATGGAAGACCAGGAGCTGACCGGCATCGAAGCGGTCGCCCGCGATCTCGACCGTGCCGTCGACCAGGTAGGCTCCCCGCTCCTCGTGCTCGGCCTCGAGTGGCAGCGCCGCGCCGGGCTCGAGCGCGCAGTCGGCGTAGAACATGTCGGAGAAGGTCGCGACCGGCGAGCGCTCGCCATAGAGGCTGCCCGCGATCAGCCGGACGTCCTTGCCCTCGCCGGCGATCAGCGGCAGGTCCGCCTTCTCGTGGTGGGAGAAGGCCGGCTCGCGCTCCTCGTCCCGCCGGGGCAGCGCGACCCACGCCTGGATCCCGAACAGGCGGCCGCTGCCGTCCCGCTGAGCGGGAGGCGTGCGCTCGGAGTGCGCGATGCCGCGGCCGGCGGTCATCCAGTTGACCTCGCCCGGGCGGATCGGCAGGTCGGTGCCGAGGCTGTCCTTGTGTGCGACCTCGCCCCGGAACAGGTAGGTCACGGTCGCGAGCCCGATGTGCGGGTGCGGCCGGACGTCCATGCCGGTGCCGAGCAGGAACTCGGCCGGCCCCATCTGGTCGAAGAAGATGAACGGGCCGATCATCTGCTTGGCCGCGGACGGCAGCGCGCGCCGGACCTCGAACGAGCCGATGTCGCGCGCCCGGGGCACGATCACCGTCTCGATCGGGTTGGCTTCGTCCAGGGTCTCGCACTTCGGGTCGTCGGCGCCCAGCCAGCTCATGGTCGTCCTCCTCGGCCGCGGACCAGTGGCGACCAGGATAGCGCGATGCCCGCGCGGCAGAAGTGCAAGATGAAGAGCCGCCGACGCGGGGGCCCGTGCGCCCGAGCAAGCCTCGCCCGCCGTGGGCGAGCATGCTAGAGCAGCATCCGATCAGACGCGATCGCCGTCTGGCGATCGTCGTCCGGATAAAGCTGCCCTATCGAATTGGAATAGAGCCGTTTGCTTTCGATGAGCGCGAAAGGATTGCTGTCCAAGGTGGTTCCATCTCATCGAAAACGGCTCTAGTGCTCGGAGGGCAGCCAGGGAGACGGACATGCGCCTCGACCAGATCCTCGCCGAACCCGTAACGGTCACCACCAAGGGGTGGCCGGCGCTGTCCGGGCCGATCGGTCTCGGCGACGTCGGCGCCCAGGGATGGAGCCTGCTGAGCCAGGACCTGCCGCTCCCGGTGGCGCTCCTCAAGGAGAGCGCGCTCAGCCACAACAGCCGCTGGATGCGGGGCTTCATCGAGCGCTTCGGGGTGCTGATCAGCCCCCACGGCAAGACCACGATGGCGCCCCAGCTGTTCGCCCGGCAACTCGCCGACGGGGCGCACGGGATCACGGTGGCCAGCGTCCAGCAGATGATGGTCTGCCGGCGGTTCGGGGTCGACCGCGTCCTGATGGCCAACCAGCTGATCGGCCGCCAGTCGATCCGGACGGTCCTGAGCGAGCTGCAGGCGGACCCGGGGTTCGAGTTCACCTGCCTGGTCGATTCGGTGGCGGGCGTGGCGTGCCTTGCCGAGGAAGCGCGGGCGTCCGGGCTGCCCCGCCCCGTCCGCGTCCTGCTCGAGGGCGGCATCCAGGGCGCCCGGACCGGCTGCCGAACCCTCGAAGCGGGGCTCGAGGTCGCGCGGGCCGCGCACGCCGCCCCCGAGATCGCGCTGGTCGGCGTCGAGGGGTTCGAGGGCGTGCTCGCCCGGGTCCGGCCCGACGAGGGTGAAGCCGCGGTCATCGCGTTCCTCGAGTTCCTGGTCGACCTCGCCCGGGCCTGCGCCCGGGAGGACCTGTTCGCGCCCGGGCCGGTCTTCCTGACCGCCGGCGGCTCCAGCTACTTCGACCTCGTGACCCGGATCTTCGGCACGGCCGGCCTCGGGCGCGAGACCAGGACCGTGCTCAGGAGCGGCTGCTATCTCAGTCACGACTCGAAGATGTATACGCAGGCCTTTGCCCGGCTGCGCGAACGCATGCCAGAGGTCGACCAGCTCGGGGACGGGCTCAGGCCTGCGCTCGAGGTCTGGGCGCACGTCCAGTCGACCCCCGAGCCCGGCCGCGTGATCGCGACCATGGGCAAGCGCGACGTCGCCTTCGACTCCGGCCTGCCGCTACCGGAGCGCTGGTACCGGCCCGGCCTGCACGCCGCCCCGCAGCGGCTCGGGCCGGGCTTCGAGGTGGTGGCGCTGAACGACCAGCACGCCTTCCTCGATGTCCCGGCGGACAGTCCGCTCCGGGTCGGCGACATGGTCGGCTTCGGAATCTCCCACCCCTGCACCACCTTCGACAAGTGGCAGCTGATCTACGTGGTCGACGACGACTACCGGGTGCGCGAGGCGGTCCGGACGTTCTTCTAGGGATTCGAGGCCGCCGTCCTGCCCGGCCTCAGACCGCGGTCCGGAAGCGCTCGGCGACGATGGTCAGGACCTCCTCGGCGTCGCGCCGCCACCAGTCGTGCTGGGAGAAGATCTCCACCTCGATCAGGCCGTCGTAGCCGGCATCCTCGACACGTCCGCGGATCCTCGGGATGTCGATTGCGCCGTCGCCCATCATCGCCCGGTCGAGCAGGAGGTCGCGGGTCGGCACCCGCCAGTCGGAGACGTGGAAGGCGAGGATCCGGCCGGCCATCCCGGCCCGCGCGACCTGCACATCGAGGCCGGGATCGAACCAGACGTGGTAGACGTCGATCGCG
>DASUSF010000201.1:0-5918 GCA_036375275.1 Geminicoccaceae bacterium
AACGACATTGCCGGCTTCGGCGTGGACTACAAGGTCCGATTGGAGTTCGGCCCGGGACGTGTCGCCGCGCTGGGCGAGCTGGCGGCCGGAATCGCCGCCCGTGGCCGCCCCCTCCTCCTGATCTCCGATCGCGGCGTGGCGGGGACGGGGCTCGTGGACGAGGTCGCGGCGGCGCTCCGCGCGTCGGGCCACGCCGTCACGACGGTCGCCGAGCTCGCCGGCGAACCGCACGACGTCGAGGTCGACCGGCATGCCGCCATCGTCCGCAGCGAGCGGCCGGCACTCGTCGTCGCGCTCGGCGGCGGCTCGGCGCTCGACCTCGCCAAGCTCGCGGCGAGCGTCGGCAACGGCCGGGCGGGCGCCGCCGCCTACGCGCTGGGTGCCCGTCCCCTCCCCGCGCCCGTGCCGGTCGTGGCCGTGCCGACGACCGCGGGGACCGGGGCCGAGGTCACCCGCACCGCCGTGTTCAGCGCCGGCGGCCGGAAGCTCTGGGCCTGGGGGGCGGAGCTTCGCCCGGCGCTCGCGGTGCTCGATCCCGAGCTGACGGTGGGGCTCCCGAAGCCGCTGACGGTCGCCTGCGGGCTCGACGCGCTGGTCCATGGCATCGAGGCGGCGACGGGCCAGCGCCGCACCCCCCTCAGCGAAGCCTACGGGCTGCGGGCGGTCGGCCTCGGCTTCGAGCACCTGCCGGTGGTCGTGCACCGGCCGGAGGACCTCGGCGCGCGCGGCGGCATGCTGCTCGCGGCGTGCCTCGCCGGGCTCGCCATCGACCTCGCCGGCACCGGTCTCGCCCACGCGGTCGGCCACGCGCTCGGCACGGTCCTGGGCATGGCCCATGGCCCGGCCGTCGCCCTCGGCCTCACCGCCTGCCTGGGGTGGAACGTGGCCGGCGCGCCGGCCCGCCATCGCGAGCTGGCGCGCGCCCTCGGCCTCGCCGGAGCGGCGGACGCTTCATCGTCCGAGCTCGCCCGGGCCCTCGAGCGGCGCTGGTGCGAGCTGGTCGGGATTACCGGCGCCGGGCTAGTGCAGGTGGCGCAGACGCTCGACCGGGACCGCGACCGGGGCCCGCTCGCAGCGGCGCTCCGGGCTCCGGAGAACCAGCCGATGGTGCGGGCCAACGCGCGCCCGGTCGGCGAGGCCGACCTCCACGGCCTGCTCGATCGTCTTTTCGAGCTGCGCGCGGGCCTTCCCTGAAACGGGTAACCGCGGTCTCACGCACATGTTGAGGGCGCTCTGCCGCGGCGCAGCCGCACGAGCGCAGCTCACCCGGCGAGCGCCTCCTCGACGAAGTCGAGCCGGTCCTGACCCCAGAAGAGCTCGTCGCCGATCCGGAAGGTCGGCACACCGAACACTCCCGCCTCGATCGCGAGGCTGGTGTTCTCGTCGTAGCGCCGGGCGACCTCCGGCCCCTCGGCCGCCTCGAGCAGGCTCCGGCCGTCCAGCCCCTGGTCCGCCGCGATCGCCGCGAGCGTCTCCGGATCGGCGATGTTCCGCTCCTCCTCCCAGACCGCCCGCATGATCGCTTCGCTCAGGGGGGCGACGTCCCCGCCCCCGAGCTCGTGCGCGATCGCCAGCCTCGCCGCGAGGCGGTCGTCAACCGGGAAGAACCTCGGATGCAGGTTGATCGGGAGGCCCAGCCGCCGGCGCCAGCGCTCGAGCTCCATCAGCCGGTAGGCCTGCCGCTGCTTCGGCCGCTGGCCGAGCGGGAGGCCGCCGCTCGCCTCGAACACCGGCGCCATGAAGATCGGCCGGAAGGTGGCGGCGGCGCCGGTCCGCGACAGGACCTGGCGGAGCCGCTGCCAGCCCAGGTAGGTCCAGGGCGAGCTGTGCGCGTAGAAGACGGTGATCTCCCGGGTCATCCGGCTGCCTCCGGCGATCTGAGCCCCAGCACCTCGGCCATTCCGTAGAGCCCCGGCGGGCGGCCCGCCGTCCAGCATGCGGCACGAACGGCGCCCCTGGCGTAGATCCGCCGGTCGGTCGCCCGGTGCGTGAGCTCGATGCGCTCGCCCGCGCCCGCGAAGATGACGGTGTGGTCCCCCACGACGTCGCCGCCGCGCAGCGCCGCAAACCCGATCGCGCCGGCGCGCCGCGCGCCCGTCATCCCGTCCCGCCCGCGGTCGGCCGCCGTCCCGAGGTCGACGCGGCGACCGAGGGCGACCGCCTCGCCGAGCGCGAGCGCGGTGCCCGAGGGGGCATCGACCTTGTGGCGGTGATGCATCTCGACGATCTCGGCATCGAACTGCTCCCCCGGCAGCGCGCGGGCCACCTGCTCGGCGAGGCCGAGGAGGAGGTTGATCCCGAGGCTCATGTTGGCCGCCCGGACGATCGGGATCCGGCGAGCGGCGGCCTCGATCCGCCGGTCGTGGCGCGGCTCCAGGCCGGTGGTGCCGATCACGTGGGCGACCCTTGCGGCAGCCGCCGCCTCGGCATTGGCCGCGGTGGCGTCCGGCGCGGAGAACTCGATCACCGCATCCGCCCTCGCCAGCAGCGGCGCGGGATCATCGGAGACGACGCGGCCGGTCGGCTCCCGCCCGACCAGGCTCCCGAGGTCCTGTCCGAGCGCGCTCGACCCGGCGGCCTCGGTCCCGCCGGCGAGCTCCAGCCGGGGACCATCGAGCACCGCCTCGATCACCGCCCGGCCCATGCGTCCCGCACAGCCGAGCACGCCGATCCGCATCGCCGTCCTCCCAGGGTCCGGCCGCCAGCATTCCGGTGACGGACTGGCCGGTGACGGACTGGCCGGTGACGGACTGGAAGTCAAGGCGGCAGTGCGGCCGACGGGCGGCCGCCGCCGACGCCGGCTACTCGCGCAGCTCGCCCCAGAGCTCCTTCACCTTGGCGAAGAAGCCTTCGGACTCCGGATGCATGGAGTCGCCGCCGGCGCGCTCGAACTCGCGCAGCAAATCCTTCTGCTTCTTGCTCAGGTTGACCGGGGTCTCGACGACGATCTCGCAGAACATGTCGCCGCGGGCCGCGCTGTGCAGCTCAGTCATCCCCTTGTCGCGCAGCCTGAAACGGTGCCCGGTCTGGGTGCCCTCCGGCACCTGCAGCCGCGCGCGCTTGCCGTCGATGGTCGGAACCTCGAGCTGGCCGCCGAGCGCCGCCGTGGTGAAGGGGATCGGCACCCGGCAGAACAGGTTCGCTCCATCCCGGCGGAACAGGCGATGCGGCGTCAGCGAGACGAAGATGTAGAGATCGCCCGCCAGGCCGCCGCGCATCCCGGCTTCGCCCTCGCCGGCGAGGCGGATCCGAGTGCCGTCCTCGACGCCGGCGGGGATGCTGACCGAGAGGGTCTTCTCCCGATGCACCCGCCCCTGCCCGCTGCAGGCGTCGCAGGGGTCGGTGATCACCCGGCCGGTGCCGGAGCAGGTCGGGCAGGTCCGCTCGATCGTGAAGAAGCCCTGCTGGGCCCGGACCCGGCCCGCCCCACGGCAGCTCGGACAGACGCCGGGGGGGGCCCCTTTCGCGCTGCCGGAACCGGAGCAGGCATCGCAGGCGACGCTGGTCGGCACCCGGATCTGCGCCTGCCGTCCGGTGAACGCCTCCTCGAGCGTGATCTCCAGGTTGTAGCGGAGGTCGGCGCCCCGGCTCTGGGAGCCGCGGCGGCGCCCCCCCTGCGCGCCCATGAAGTCGCCGAACAGGTCGTCGAACACGTCGGCGAAGCTGCCGAAGTCGAAGCCGGCGGAGCCGCCCCGCCCCGCCATGCCGGCCTCGAAGGCGGCGTGGCCGAACTGCTCGTAGGCGGCCCGCTTCTGGTCGTCCTTCAGGACCTCGTAGGCCTCGTTGATCTCCTTGAACCGGGCCTCGGCCGCCTTGTCGCCTGGGTTGCGGTCCGGGTGGTGCTGCAGGGCGAGCTTCCGGTACGCCTGCTTGATCTCGGCGCCCGAGGCACCGCGAGCGATGCCGAGAACCTCGTAGTAGTCGCGCTTCGCCATGGCCGATCCGCTACCGGTCGTCGCCGCCTGCCCCGCGTTCCCGCCGCCCGGCCCTCAAGACGAACCGGACGCCTTCCGGCGTCCGGCACATCAGGGTCTTCGGGCCGATCCCGGCCGCTCTCGGAGACCGGATCGTCAGCCCTCAGGCGGACTTCTTCTTGTCGTCGTCGACCTCTTCGAAGTCGGCGTCGACCACGCCCTCGTCGGACGATCCCGCCCCCGTCCCGCCGCTCGGGCCGCCATCGCCGCCATCACCACCGGACGCCTCGGCGTGCGAGCGGTACATCGCCTCGCCGAGCTTCATCGACAGCTGCGCGAGCGTCTCCGTCTTGGTCCGGAGCTCCGAGGCGTCGCCGGTGTCGAGGGAGCCGCGCAGGTCGCTCACCGCCTGCTCGATCGCGCCGCGGTCCTCGGCGGAGATCTTGTCGCCGTGCTCCTTCAGCGACTTCTCGGTCGAGTAGATCAGGCTGTCCGCCTGGTTGCGGGCCTCGATCTGCTCGCGCCGCTGCCGGTCCTCCTCGGCGTGCGCGGCCGCCTCGCTGACCATCCGGTCGATCTCGTCCTGGGACAGGCCGCCGGACGCCTGGATCCGGATCTGCTGCTCCTTGCCGGTCGCCTTGTCCCTGGCCGAGACGTTGACGATGCCGTTGGCGTCGATGTCGAAGGTGACCTCGACCTGAGGCACGCCCCGTGGCGCCGGCGGGATCCCGACCAGATCGAACTGGCCGAGCAGCTTGTTCTGCGCCGCGAGCTCGCGCTCGCCCTGGAAGACCCGGATGGTGACCGCGCCCTGGTTGTCCTCCGCGGTCGAGAACACCTGGCTCTTCTTGGTCGGGATGGTCGTGTTGCGGTCGATGATCCGGGTGAACACGCCGCCGAGGGTCTCGATGCCGAGCGAGAGCGGGGTCACGTCGAGCAGGAGGACGTCCTTGACCTCGCCCGACAGCACGGCCGCCTGGATCGCGGCGCCGATGGCCACCACCTCGTCCGGGTTGACGCCCTTGTGCGGCTCCTTCCCGAAGAAGTTCTTCACCGTCTCGACGACCTTGGGCATCCGGGTCATGCCGCCGACCAGGATCACCTCGTGGACGTCGCCCGGCGACAGGCCGGCATCCTTGAGCGCCTTCCGGCAGGGCTCGACGGTGCGCTCGATCAGGTCGCCGACCAGCATCTCCAGCTTGGCCCGGCTGATCTTCATCGCGAGGTGCTTGGGCCCGCTCTGGTCGGCGGTGATGAACGGCAGGTTGAGCTCGGTCTGCATGGTCGAGGACAGCTCGATCTTGGCCTTCTCGGCCGCCTCCTTGAGGCGCTGCAGCGCGAGCTTGTCGCTCCTGAGGTCGATCCCCTGCTCCTTCTTGAACTCATCGGCCATGTAGTCGATGAGCCGCTTGTCGAAGTCCTCGCCGCCGAGGAAGGTGTCGCCGTTCGTCGCCTTGACCTCGAACACCCCGTCGCCGATCTCGAGCACCGAGATGTCGAACGTGCCGCCGCCCAGGTCGTAGACGGCGATCGTCTGCGAGGTCGACTTGTCGAGGCCGTAGGCGAGCGCCGCCGCCGTCGGCTCGTTGATGATGCGCAGCACCTCCAGCCCGGCGATCGTGCCGGCGTCCTTGGTCGCCTGGCGCTGACTGTCGTTGAAGTACGCCGGAACCGTGATCACCGCCTTGGACACGGTCTCGCCGAGATGACGCTCGGCGGTCTGCTTCATCTTCTTGAGCACTTCGGCGCTGATCTGCGACGGCGCCTTCTTCTCGCCGCGGGTCTCGACCCACGCGTCGCCGTTGTCGGCCCGCACGATCTGGTACGGGACCATGTCGACGTCCTTCTTGACCACCGGGTCGTCGAACCGGCGGCCGATCAGGCGCTTGACCGCGAAAACGGTGTTCTGGGGATTGGTCACCGCCTGCCGCTTGGCGGGCATGCCGACCAGGATCTCGCCGTCGTCGGTGTACGCCACCATCGACGGCGTGGTCCGCATGCCTT
>DASUSF010000202.1:0-4722 GCA_036375275.1 Geminicoccaceae bacterium
CGAACCGGCGCTCAAAGAACGGCTACGGGTCCGGGCAGCACACCAGGGCCGCTCCATGGAAGCCGAGGCGCGCGCGATCCTGGAGCGCGCCCTGGGCGACGCCGGCCGGCGCAGCGAGCGGAGTCTGTTCGAGCGGATCCATGGCCGGTTCGCAGCCCTCGGCGGCATCGAGCTGGAGCTGCCGCCGCGCGATGCCGGCCGACCGCCGCCCGGGTTCGACTGATCTTCGTCCTCGACACCAACGTGCTGGTCGACCCGGGGCGTCGGCCCGGCCCGTTGATCCGCATCCCGGCCCGCCGCCGGCGCCCGATGCTCAGCGTTCGGGCAGCGCCTGCTCCGGCGCCGGCGAAGCGCGGCCCTCGGCCAGGAACAGCGCGCCGCCGGCGAGCGAGGCGAGGAGGGTCTGCACGCGCAGCAGCAGCGCCACCGCGAGGCCCTGCTCGAGCGCCGCGCCGGCCGGGATCAGGTAGACGCTGAACGCCCACTCCCAGACCCCGAGGCTGTTCGGGGTCAGCGGCAAGGACGCGATCACCAGGATGATCGGCGTGACCACGAACAGCCGCACCAGGCTCAGCTCCAGGCCGAGCACCAGGGTCGCGACGTAGACGTTGAGCACGGTGCAGGTGTGGAACAGGAACGAGTACGCCATCGCCCGGGCGACCAGGGCGGGCCGGGTCCGGAAGTAGGACGCCTGGTCGTGGAAGGCATGGAGCTTCGCGACCAGGCGCTCGAGGGCGCGGATCCGGCCGAGCGGCCCGAGCAGGCGGTCGACCAGCGAGGGGTGCCAGAGCGCCACCACCAGCGCCGCGCAGCCGCCGGCGAGGGCCAGGATCGAGCCCATGACCACCGGCCCCTCGCGCAGCCCGGGGGTGAACACGCAGGCGATGAAGGCCAGGGTCACGAGGGCGACCAGGCCGGTCAGCCGTTCCAGGAACACCGACGCGAGCGACTGGGCCTGGGACGCGATCTGCCGGCCGAGGTAGTAGGCGCGGACCACGTCGCCGCCGAAGTTGCTGGGCAGGAAGTTGTTAAAGAAGATGCCGATCAGGTAGAGGCCGAACAGCCGGCCGAGCCCGATCTTCAGCCCGCGCTCGCGCAGGAACAGGCGCCACTTCAGGCAGCTCACGCCGATCAGCACGAAGGCGAGGCCGATGAACGGCAGCAGGTAGACCGGATGCAGGTCGGCGAACAGGCGCAGCACGTGGCGCCAGTTGTCGTTCCAGAGCAGCAGCCAGGCCAGCAGGCCGAGCCCGAGGCCGAGCTTGGCGAGGAAGATCGCGCGCCGGCGCGAGGTCTTGCGGTCGGTCACGGGCCGGCGCCGCTCAGGCGCGGACGATCCGCTCGCGGTAGGCGCGGACGTCCCGGGTGGCGTTGCGCGTATCAACCACAAGTCGTGACGAGGCCACCACCGCGGCGTAGTCGGGGCCGTCGTGATCGGTCACGATCAGGACCGCGTCCTGGGCTTCGAGGGTCGCCGCGTCCAGCGCCACCGAGCGGCGCCCGGCGAGCTCCGGGTAGTGCCGGCTCGGCGGCAGCTCCGGGATGTGCGGGTCGTGGTAGGCGACCCTGGCGCGGCGCGCCTCGAGCAGGTCGATGATGCGCAGCGCCGGGCTCTCGCGCATGTCGTCGACGTTCTTCTTGTAGGCCACGCCGAGGACCAGGATCCGGGCGCCGCTCAGGCCGCGCCCGAAGCGCAGGTCGAGGGCGAGGGCGAGCCGGCCGACCACGTGGCGGGGCATCTCGGTGTTGATCTCGCCGGCGAGCTCGATGAACCGTGTCGCGATGTCGAACTCGCGCGCCTTCCAGGTCAGGTAGAACGGGTCGATCGGCACGCAGTGCCCGCCGAGCCCGGGGCCGGGATAGAACGGCATGTAGCCGAACGGCTTGGTCGCGGCGGCGTCGATCACCTCCCAGACGTCGATGGCCATGGCCTCGAAGATCACCTTGAGCTCGTTGACCAGCGCGATGTTGACCGCGCGGAAGACGTTCTCGGTGAGCTTGACCGCCTCGGCCGTGGCCGCGGAGGAGACCGGCACCACCCGCTCGACCATCGGCGCGTAGAAGGCGGTGGCGAGCGCGGTCGCCCTGGCGTCGGCGCCGCCGACCACCTTCGGGATCCGGCTCGCGGCATAGTCGGAGTTGCCGGGGTCCTCCCGCTCCGGCGCGTAGGCGAGGAAGACGTCGCTGCCGACCCGGAGCCCGGACCGCTCCAGGATCGGCTTCAGGACCTCGAGCGTGGTCCCGGGATAGGTCGTGGATTCGAGCACGACGAGCTGGCCGGGTTGCAACCGCTGCGCGATCGCTTCCGCGGTCCGGACCACGAAGCCGAGGTCCGGCTCGCGCTGCCGGGTGAGCGGGGTCGGCACGCACACCACCACGACGTCGGCCGTGGCGAGCACGTCGAAGTCGGTGCTGGCCTGGAACCGGCCGCTCGCCACCAGCGCGCCGACCGCCGCGTCCCCGAGGTGGCGGATGTAGGACCGGCCGGCGTTCAGGGCCGCGACCTTGGCCGGGTCGATGTCGAGGCCGAGGGCGTCGAACCCGGCCCCGACCACGGCCCGGAGCAGCGGCAGGCCGACGTAGCCGAGGCCGATCACCGCGACCCGGGCGGTCCGGTCCCGCAGCCGCTGCTCGAGCCCGGCGCCGGCCTCGTCCGCCCCGGGGCGGCCGGGGCGCTCGCTCGAACGGTCGTTCACGGCCGGATGGGCTCCTCGCTCGCGCTCGGGCTGCTCGGTCCGGGGGCGGCCCGGGGCGGCAGGTCTAGCAAGCGGGGACGCCCCCTGTCTCGCCCGATTCGTGCCGCCGCGGCGGGCATCCCGGTGCCGGGCGACGCGCCGCTTTATCCACAGGTTATCCCCTGGACTCTACCGATTATCCCCTGGACTCTACCGATGAGCGGCGCCGCGCGGACCCGAAAGTTTGGACTCTACCGATGGCCCGGCGGGGTTATCCCTTGGACTCTACCGATTATCCCCTGGACTCTACCGAGCGTACTAAAGTTAACCTTACTAAATTAAAAACCCTTAACTAGTACCCTCGGTAGAGTCCAAATCACACGACGCCCGGTGCCCTACACCGGCGCCAAAAAAAGGGCTTGGCAAGGCAGGACGGGACGGCCGCCATCGGTAGAGTCCAAACCCGTGACGACGGGGTCCCGGACCCGACGGCGGGGCCGGTTCGGAGGCGGCAACGCCAGTGGCAGGCGACGGGGCCTCGAGCGGTCCGAAAGCGGTGGCACGAAACCGAAAGGGGCTCGGGGAAAGGGGATCCGAGAGACCCCATCGGTAGAGTCCAAACCCGATCGAAAGGGTTCCTTTTCGGGCCGATCAGGCCCGGCCCCCGGGCCGCCGACGGGCCGCCGCCATCGGTAGAGTCCAAACCCGGCCGCCGGCCTCCCGCCCGAAGCGGCCTGAACCCTGGCTTTTCACACCCCGCCGCCGCGGCCGGCGCATCGGTAGAGTCCAAGTTGACCAGCGCCCCCGCGGTTCGCAAGATGTTGTGCACTTCGCCGCCGGAGACGACGACATGGGCGATCTGCATCAGCTGATCATCGAACACGGCCGGGAACGGGCGCGGCTCGAGGTGAACCCCAAGGAACAGCACCTGGTCGACGTCGCGGCGCACGTCCTCGAGAACGAGAGCGATGCGGTCGGGATCACCTATTCCGGGTTCTGCGTGAGCTCCCTGCCGCACAAGTGCCTGCCCGGGGCCGACGCCTGGCGCCGGGACGGGCCGCGGCTGACCCTGATCGTCGAGCCGGGCCGGGTGGTCGACAACGCCGGCCACGACGGCACCCGGATCGTCGGCGTGCCGTACGGCAGCCGGGCGCGGCTGATCCTCCTCTACCTGCAGACCGAGGCGCTGCGCTCGGGCAGCCGGCAGGTCGAGCTCGGCCGCTCGATGCACGCCTGGCTCGGCCGCATGGGCATCCCGGTCGGCGGCAAGAGCTACCGGCTGATCCGCGAGCAGGCGGAGCGGATCACCGCGTGCCGGCTGTCGTTCTTCTGGCACCGCGACCACGGCGGGCAGGCGTTCGCGCGGGACTCGATCGTCGAGGGCGGTCTCGCCTTCCACGAGCACGACGACCCCCGCCAGGCGTCGCTGTGGAGCGAGTACGTGTACCTGTCCCAGGCCTACTACAACGCGCTCAAGCGCCATCCGGTGCCGCTCTGGGAGCCGGCGCTGCGCCACCTCGCGGGCTCCTCGCTGGCCCTCGACGCCTACGCCTGGCTGGCCTACCGCCTGCACATCCTCGAGCAGCCGGTGCTGATCTCGTGGCCGGCGCTGTACGCCCAGTTCGGCGGCGGCTTCAAGGCCATGTTCCACTTCAAGCCGGCGTTCATGGGCGCGATCAAGCTGGCGCTCGCGGTCTACCCCGATGCCCGGGTCGAGGCCGACGAGGGCGGGATGACGCTCTACCCGTCGGCGCCGCCGGTCGGCCGCGCCGGCCTGCAGGCGCTCCGGATCGCCTCGTGACGGCGGCGCCGCTCCGGGCCGGCGCGCCGGCGCCGCGGGCGGTCGTGGCTATTGCGCATGGCCGATGATAAAATCGTCCGGTTGATGGCGCTGCGGCGGCCGCCGGCGGCCGGGGGTGCCGGTCCGGGTCGTATCCGGCCCGCGGCTCGGGAAGGCATCTTGGTCGAGGCAGGCGGCGAGGCAGGCCATGACGGGCGAGACCTAGTGCAGAGGACGGCCGAGCCGCCGTCGCGCGCCGCCGAGGCC
>DASUSF010000203.1:0-11663 GCA_036375275.1 Geminicoccaceae bacterium
AAGCAGTACCAGCCGTTGCTCGGCCGCCCCCTGCTCCGGCACGCCGTGGAGCGCTTCGCCGGCCATCCGAGGGTGGACCGGGTGCGGGTGGTGATCCACCCGGACGACGCCGGGCGCTACCGGCGCGCGACCTCGGGCCTCGCCCTCCTGCCGCCGGTCGCGGGCGGCCCGACCCGGCAGGAGTCGGCCCGGCTCGGCCTCGAGAGCCTGAGCGGCGAGCCGCCCGACCGGGTCCTGATCCACGACGGGGTCCGCCCGCTGCCCGGGGCGGCGCTGATCGGTCGCGTGCTCGAGGCGCTGGAGCGGGTGCCGGCGGTGGTGCCGACGCTCCCGGTCACGGACACCCTGAAGCGGGCGAGCGGCGAGCGGGTCGAGGCCACGGTCGAGCGGGCCGGGCTGTTCCGGGCGCAGACGCCGCAGGGCTTTCACTTCGATGCGATTCTCGAGGCCCACCGCCGGCAGCGCGGCCAGGCGCTGACCGACGATGCCGCGGTCGCGAGCGCGGCCGGCCTCGCCGTGGTCATGGTCGAGGGCGAGGAGATCAACCTCAAGGTGACCGACGCCGCCGACCTCGCGCGGGCGCGGCGTCTGCTCGCCGGCGGCGCCAGGACCCGGACCGGGCTCGGCTTCGACGTCCACCGCCTGGTGCCGGGCGATCCCCTGATCCTGCTCGGGGTGCGAATCCCGTGCGGCGTCCGGCTGACCGGCCACTCCGACGCCGACGTCGGCCTGCACGCGCTGACCGACGCGCTCCTTGGGGCGATCGGCGCGGGCGACATCGGGGCCCACTTCCCGCCGGGCGAGGCGCGCTGGAAGGACGCGGATTCGACCCGGTTCCTGGAGCACGCGCGCGACCTCGTGCACGCCCGGGGCGGCTGGATCGAGCACGTCGACGTGACCCTGATCTGCGAGGCGCCGAAGATCGGCCCGCACCGGGCGGCGATGGTGACGCGGCTCGCGGACCTGCTCCGGCTCGACCCGGCGGACGTCAGCGTGAAGGCCACCACCACCGAGCGGCTCGGCTTCACGGGACGGGGCGAAGGCATCGCGGCGCAGGCCGTGGCGACGGTCGGGCTCGCCGCGTGAGCTTCCTCCAGAAGACCTCGCCCGACCTCAATTTCCGGTCGCCCTACGTCCTGGTCGCGACCTGGTTCGGGGCCGGATGGCTGCCGCGCATGCCCGGCACCTGGGGCGCGCTCGCCGCCCTGCCGCTGGCCTGGCTGCTGCACCTCGCGGGCGGCCCGTGGCTGATCCTCGCCGCCGCCGCGCTGGTCTTCGCCCTCGGGCTGTGGGCGGCGGGGCGCTACATGGATGCGGTCGACGTCCACGACCCGGGCGCGATCGTGGTCGACGAGGTCGCGGCGCAGTGGCTGACCCTCGCCTTCATGCCGCTCGAGGTCTGGGTCTACCTGCTCGGCTTCCTCCTGTTCCGGGGCTTCGACATCCTGAAGCCGTTTCCGGTCGGCTGGCTCGACCGGCGGATGGGCGGCGCCATCGGGGTGATGATCGACGATCTGGTCGCGGCGCTCTACGCCATCCTGATCCTCTGGGCGGTGGTCGGAACGACGGGAGGCAACGGATGACCTTCGAGGCCGCGACGCTCGAGCGCGCGCGTCGCGTGCTCGAGCGCTGCCAGACCGAGCGGCTGACGCTCGCGACCGCCGAGTCCTGCACCGGCGGGCTGATCATCGGCTGCCTGACCGAGCACGCCGGCTCGTCGGCGGTCGTGGAGCGCGGCTTCGTCACGTACGACAACGCCGCCAAGCGCGAGATGCTGGGCGTGCCCGAGGCGATCCTGGCGACCGTCGGCGCGGTCAGCGAGGAGAGTGCTCGAGCCATGGCCGAGGGCGCCCTCGCCCGCGCGCCGGTCGACCTCGCGGTCGCGGTCACGGGGATCGCCGGCCCCGGCGGCGCCACGCCGGAAAAGCCGGTCGGGCTGGTCCACTTCGCCCTCGCCCGGCGCGGCCGCCCGACGCTGCACCGCCGCGAGGTGCTGCCGGGCGACCGCCACGCGGTGCGCGCGCGGACGGTCGACGCCGCGCTCGACCTCGTGCTCGAGGCGCTCGATCAGGCGGGCTGAGACGGCGGCAGGCCGATCCGGCCGCGGAGCGCCGCCGCGACCGTCCGGGCGATCGCCTCGGGCTCGCCGGTGATGTCGACGACGATCGCGTCGTCCGGCTCCTCGAGGGTCTGGATCTGGCTGGCGAGCAGGGTCGGCGGCATGTAGTGGCCGCGGCGGAGCTCCAGCCGGCCGCGGATCAGCCCCTCGTCACCCCGGAGGTGGACGAAGTGGACCCCGCTCCGGCCGCCCCGGAGGATCGTCCGGTAGCTCTGCTTGAGCGCCGAGCAGGCGAGCACGACGCGCTCGCCGGCATCCAGCCACGCGCCGATCTGCCGGCTCAGGACCTCGAGCCACGGCGCGCGGTCGGAATCGTCGAGCGGGATGCCGGCGCGCATCTTCTCGATGTTCGCCGCGGGATGGAAATCGTCGCCTTCGGCGAAGCTCGCACCGAGCATCTCGGCCAGCCTGAGCCCGACCGTGGTCTTGCCGCTGCCGCTCACCCCCATGATCACGACGACCATGCGGGTCAGCCCGCGCTCCACTCGGTGTGGAAGACCCCGGGGCGGTCGACCCGCTCGTAGGTGTGGGCGCCGAAGTAGTCGCGCTGCGCCTGGATCAGGTTGGCCGGCAGGCGCGCGCTCCGGTAGCCGTCGAAGTAGGCCAGCGCGGAGCTGATGCCCGGCGCCGGCAGGCCGCGCGCGACGGCCATCCCGGCGACCCGGCGCCAGGCCGCCTCGCCGCCCTGCAGGCGGTCCCTGAAGTAGGTGTCGAGCATCAGGTTGGGGAGCGCGGCGTCGCGGCCGTACGCCTCCCGGATCCGGTTCAGGAAGCGCGCGCGGATGATGCAGCCCCCCCGCCAGATCGCCGCGATCCGGCCGAGGTCGAGATTCCAGCCGTGCGTCTGGCCGGCGGCGTCGAGCACCGCGAAGCCCTGGGCGTAGGCGCAGATCTTGGCCGCGAGCAGGGCGTCCCGGAGCGCGTCGAGGTCGACGTCGGCGGCGCCCGCAGGCGCCCGTCCCCCCAGCACCTCCGCGGCCCGGACCCGCTCGTCCTTGCGCGCCGAGAGGCTCCGCGCGGCCACCGCCTCGGCGATGGTCGGGGCGGGCACCCCCTGGTCGAGCGCCGCCACCACCGACCAGTTGCCGGTGCCCTTCATGCCCGCCCGGTCGAGGATCACCTCGACCATCGGCTCGCCGGTCTCGGGATCGGTCCGGCCCAGGATCTCGGCCGTGATCTCGATCAGGTAGCTGTCGAGCTCGCCCCGGTTCCACTCTGCGAACGCCGCCTGCATGTCCGGATAGGACAGGCCGAGGCCGTCCTTCATCAGGGCATAGATCTCCGCGATCAGCTGCATGTCGGCGTACTCGATGCCGTTGTGCAGCATCTTCACGAAGTGGCCGGAGCCGCCGGGGCCGCAATGGGTGCAGCAGGGCTCGCCGTCGACCACCGCGGCGATGCTCTCGAGGACCGGGCGGACCCGCTCGTAGGCCTCGGCGGCGCCGCCCGCCATCAGCGAGGGGCCGTGGCGGGCGCCTTCCTCGCCGCCCGAGATGCCGCAGCCGAGGAACAGGAGCCCCCGCTCCTCGAGCGCCTGCTCGCGGCGGACGGTGTCCGGGTAGTGCGCGTTGCCGCCGTCGATGATCAGGTCGCCCGCCTCGAGCAGCGGCATCAGGGCCCCGATCTGGGCGTCGGTCGCGGCGCCGGCCTGGACCATCAGGATGATGCTCCGGGGCCGCTCCAGGTCGGCCACGAACTCCTCGATCGTCGCCCGGCCGCCGAGGCCGAAGCGCTTCGCCTCGTCACCGGCGACGAACTGCTCCATCCGCTCCGGCGAGCGGTTGAAGACCAGGATCCGGTGGCCCCGCTCGGCGATGTTCAGAGCGAGGTTCTGTCCCATCACGCCGAGCCCGATCAGCCCGACCGTCGCGCCCTCGCCCATGTCCGCCTCCGCGTGGCTGCCCCGGTCGACCATAGCAGAGCGGCGGGGGGGAGGAAGAGGTTCCACACGCGATCAGACGCGGGATGCGGCCCCGCCCCGGCCGGCGATGGCGAGGTAGACCGCCCAGGCCGCGACGGCGTAGACGGCATTGACGGCGAGGACGAACGGCCAGGGCGCGCCGACGCCGAAGACCGTCTTCGCGAGCACCGAGGGGATCACGTCGAGCGCGACGATGGCGATGACGGCGGCCGTGGCGCCGGCGCTCCGGGCGTAGATCAGCGGCAGCAGCCCGGCCACGAGGATCGCGACCGCATTCCGGCCCGGGCTGAGGGCGAGCGGGACGAACTCGTTCGGGGTGAGCGCCGCGACCACCACCGAGTTGGCGAGGGTGCCGGCGATCCCGGCGACGACCACGGCGAGGATCACGCGGGCGGCTGACATGACGCTTCTCTCCGGCGGTTCCTTTTCACACGAACCTGGGCTTCGACGATCCGAAAGCAAGCGCCGCGCGCTCCGGGCCGGCCCGGCGCCACGCGGGCGGGGCAAAGCTCTTGGCGCACCGGCCGGCGGCGGCCAAGGTGGCGCGGCCCGCGGCGAGGCCGCCGGCGCAACGAAGGGAGGCTCAGGGAATGACGCTCATTCGCAACCCGGCGAAGGCGAGGATCGAGGCGGGCGAGCTCGCGCTCGGCATCGGGCTCCGCATGGCCCGGACGGTCGAGATCGCCCCGCTGATGGCGACGGCCGGCTTCGACTTCCTGTTCATCGACCTCGAGCACGGCGTGATGCCGCTCGACCTCGCCGGCCAGATCAGCGTCGCGGCGAGCGCGTGCGGGATCACGCCGGTCGTCCGGGTGCCGGGCTTCGCGCACCATCACGCCAGCCGGGCGCTGGATGCCGGCGCGCTCGGGATCGTGTTCCCGCACGTCGACGATGCCGAGACCGCGGCCCGGCTCGCCGCCTACTGCCGTTATCCGCCGGCCGGCAGCCGCTCGATCGCGGCCGGGCTCGCGCAGCTCCAGTTCCGCCCGGTGCCGATGGCGGAGGCGACCCGGGCGGTCAACGAGGCGGTCCAGGTCGTGGTCATGGTCGAGACCGTCGAGGCGGTCCGGAACGTCCACGAGATCGCGGCGGCGCCGGGGGTCGACGTCGTCCTGGTGGGCTCGAACGACCTCTCGATCGACCTCGGCGTCCCGGGCCAGCTCGATCATCCGGACGTGGTCCGGGCGCTCGAGGAGGTGGCGCGGGCGTGCCGCGAGACCGGCGCCACCGCCGGCCTCGGCGGCGTCTACCAGCCCGAGCTGATGCAGCGCTACGTCGACATGGGCTTTCGCTGGATCACCACCAGCAGCGACCTCGGCCTCCTGCTCGCCGCGGCGCGCACCCAGGCGGAGGTGGTCCGCGCCTTGTACCAGCCCTGACCCCGCTCGAGCAGCGCGAAGCGCGGTAGCGGAAACATCCGCTCAAGCAGCGCGAGGCGCGGTGGCGGACCATCCGCTCGAGCAGCGCGAAGCGCGGTAGCGAAACAAAGAGGAGACCGGGCATGCCGACGTTCACCCGGGTCACGGCGGCGGGCCGGGACCGGATCGCCTTCGAGCCGGAGGTCCTGATCATGGCCGGCTGGACCGCCCGCGACCCGGCGGCGGTCGAGCATCACATGGCGGAGCTCGCCGCGCTCGGGGTGGCGCCGCCGTCGGCGGTGCCGCTGTTCTACCGGATGGAGCGGGGCCTCGTGACCACGGCGGAGCGGATCGACGTGCTCGGCCCCGACACCTCGGGCGAGGTCGAGGCGGTCCTGGTGAGCCTCGCCGACGGGCTCTGGGTCGGGCTCGGCTCGGACCACACCGACCGCAGGTTCGAGGCGGTCTCGGTGGCGCTCAGCAAGCAGCTCTGCCGGAAGGTCATGGCCGGCGAGCTCTGGCGGTTCGACGAGGTCGCCGGCCACTTCGACGAGCTCGGGCTCCGCGCCGAGATCGAGGAGGACGGCGAGCGCCGGCTGTATCAGGAAGGCGCGCTCGGAGCGGTCCGGCCGCCGGTCGAGCTGATCCGGGCCTACACCGGCGGCGAGGACCATCTCGCGCCGGGCACGGTGATGTTCATGGGCGCCCTCAACGCGATCGGCGGCGTCCGCCCGGCGGCGCGCTTCGAGATGAGCCTCGAGGACCCGGTCACCGGCCGGACGCTCCGCCACGCGTACGAGGTGAACGTCCTGCCGATCGTGAGCTGACCGGGTGTTCCCGACCTGAGGTCGGTTGCGCAGATGCAGCCCGATCGGGGGAGGCTACGCGCCCCTGATCGCCGCGGCGACCCGCGGCAGGAATGCCTCGAACGCATCCTCGTCGATCGTCGGCCCCTTCAGCTCGACCGGCCTGCCGCGCGGCCGGGGCATGACTCCCCCGGTGCGCAGCTCGTACGCGACGGAGGGCGCCTCCAGCAGCGTCAGGCAGCCGTTCGAGTCCGACCTGAAGAGGCCGACGTCGAAGCCGTCCGCATCGGCCAGCGCGCCCTCGAACACGTCGCGGCCCTGCATGATCAGCCAGGCGCGGAAATCCATGAACGAGTCGTCGGAGCAGCCTCCGCGCAGGAGATAGCCCAGCGCCCAGACGTCACTGCGGTAGGCAGCGTCCCAACGCTCCCGCAGGATAGCGGCGAAGTCCCTGATCGCTCTGGGCTTGAACCGCGCCAGGCGTCCCGGCAGCGCTTCCAGCCGTTCACCGATGGTCCCGGCGCGATCGCTCTCGACGACCTCCCAGAACACGTCCTCGGTCATGGCGCGCGGGTCCGGCTTCCCCTCCGGGAGGCTGCGTTTCTCCGCTTCGATGTCGGTCATGTCGCGGTCGAGCCGCTTCAGCTCTGCTTCGCTGGCGTCGGCGCGGACGAGGAACGCGCGCGCGCCCGCCATGACCTCGAGCAGCAGCGCCTTCTCGGCCGGGATCGTGGCGACGAACTGCTCGAAGCCCGCCTCGGCTGTGCCACCGGACCTCGCCAGCGCCCGCCGCTGCCGGTCGCGGTGGGTGATCGTGTGCCAGTAGGTGTCCTTGATCAGGGCGAGGTGATGGCGCCACAGCCGCCGCGCCCGCGCCTTCTCGCCGACCGCCAGGAGCTTCTCGCAGACCTCCAGCGTCCCGCGATGAGGCCAGCCGATCGCCTGCTCGCCGGACCCGGTATGGACGTTCTCGATGGCGTCATACAGGCGCCGCTCGAAATACCGGCGTTCGAGCCACTGAAAGCAGTCGATGGCGAAGGCGCCGTAGAGCGACTGGCCCGCGCCCGGAGCGATCTCGCCGGCGTCGCTGAGCTCGACGATCAGGTCCAGAGCACGATCCTGATCCTTGGACAGGCTGTCGAACCTCGGCTCGAAGCTCCGGAGCCACTCGAACGGCGGATCCGTCTCGCTCATGCGCCCGATTCCGATGGTCGGCCGAAGGCCCGAGCGTGGGGGCAGCGTCGGGCTATTCCCCGAGCGCCGAGAGGTAGAGCTCGAGCAGCTCCTCCTCCTCGCGGCGCTCGCGCGGGTCGCGCTTCCTGATCGAGATGATCTTGCGCAGCACCCTGACGTCGTAGCCCTCGCCCTTGGCCTCGGAATAGACCTCCTTGATGTCGTGGGCGATGTTCGCCTTGTCCTCCTCGAGCCGCTCGACCCGGGCGATGAAGGAGCGAAGGCGCTCGGCGGCGACCCCGCCGGTCGTGGCGGCGCTCGACGTTGCCGGAGCGGCGTCGGTCATCAGGCGCATTCCTCTGCTGGGATAGAACCGGGGCGGGAGAACGCCACAGACCGGGCGCCGTGCGCAAGGCCCTTTCGTCCGGCCCCGCAACCGGTCCATCCTGGCGGCCGGGGCAGCGGACCGGGAGACCGCGACATGACGACGATCGGGTTCATCGGCCTCGGCAACATGGGCCGGCCGATGGCGGCCCACCTGGTCCGCCACGGCTACCGGGTCAGGGGGTACGACCGGCGGGACGAAGTGCTCGCCGAAGCGGCCGCGGCCGCCGGGCTCGAGGCGGCGCGCACCCCTGCCGACGCCGCGCGCGGTGCCGATCTCCTGATCCTGATGCTGCCCGACGGCCGGGTCGTGCGCGACGTCCTGGTCGACGACCCCGAGGGCGCGCTCCGGGGCATCGCCGACGGCGCGCTGGTGATCGACATGAGCTCGTCCGATCCCAAGGTCTACGACGAGCTGGCCCCGGCGGTCGCGGCCGAGGGGGCGGGCCTGATCGACGCCCCGGTCTCGGGCGGGGTCAAGGGCGCGGAGGCCGCGAGCCTCACGACCATGGCCGGCGGGCCGGCGGACCTGGTCGACCGCGCGCTGCCGGTGCTGCAGGCGATGAGCGCGCGGGTGTTCCGGACCGGCGCCCTCGGCAGCGGCCAGGCGATGAAGGCCCTGAACAACCTGTGCTCGGCCGGCGCCCTCATGCTGACCATCGAGGCCCTGCTGATCGGCCAGCGCTTCGGCCTCGATGCCACCCTGATGACCGAGGTGCTGAACGCCTCGACCGGGCGCAACAACTCGACCGACAAGAAGATCCTGCCCTTCATCCTCAGTCGGAGATTCGATTCCGGCTTCGCGCACAAGCTGATGACCAAGGACGTTCAGACCGCGCTTTCGATCGCGCAGCAGACCGGTACAGAGGCCGAGCTCAGCGCGCTGACTCTCGACCTCGCCCGCCGCGCCCTGGACGCGCTCGGCGACGACGCCGACCACACCGCGGTCGCCCGCTACCTCGAGGACCGGGTCGGCGAGCAGCTGAAGGGACGCGCCTGATCCGGACGAGCGGCGCCAGGGTCGCCGGAGCGGGCGGCCCCGGCTCACCGTGCGCGCTGGATCAGGGACGAGGTCGCCAGAAGTCGGGGTCGAACCTCCCCGCCTCGTGCCAGGCGGTGTCGCTCATCGCGAGATAGCATGCGACCGTGAGATCGAATGCCAGGCAGAACACGCCGTAGCCCAGCGGGATCTCCGTGATCGACAGGCCGGCCAATGAAGAACCGGACAGGCTGTGGGATGCATCCCAGATACCGTGCATGACGTAGCCGGCCGCGATCGCGGGCCGGAGAAACAGCCCGACCAGGCCCAATGCAAGAAAAACCGCGACAGCGATCAACTCGGTTCGCCAGGCATCGGCCGGGGCCGCGAAATAAGCGGCGAAGCCAAGGTAGAAGCAGGCAATCATGATCAGGAACGAGGCCCAGACGATCTGCTCCCAGCGCCCCCGGAAGGCGCGCCGAAAGATCGTGATGCTGCCGATGGCGCCGAGCAGACCGATGGTCGCATACAACAGGGCAATGACCAGACCACCGACGACCCGCCCGGTCGATCCGGCTCCGGCCAACAGACCTTGTAGTAGCGCTGGATCCATTCCTGCTGCTCCGACCCGACCTCCAGGTGCCTCGACCTCCGAAGGTCAGGCTTGCGGGGAACCGGTACCGCCGTTTCGAGCCCACGACATCAAGATGACCTCAAGGGGCCACGGCCCAGAGAAGCGCCAGCCCGGCGCAGAGACCCAGGGTCGCAGGGACCCCGAGCTTCAGCCGGAAAAGCGCCAGCGCGGCCACCACCGTCAGGGCCACCGCGACCGGATCGAGGCCGGACGGCGGCGGCAGCCAGTACCTGAGCGGCCCCGCCCAGCGCTCCTCGATCCCCGGCGCCAGCACGTTGAGCCCGAACCAGATGGAGAGGTTGAGGATCACGCCCACGACCGCGGCCGTGATCCCCTGGAGCGCGGCCCTGAGCCCCGGCGACTGGCCGATCCGGACGACGTAGGGCGCGCCCGCGAAGATCCAGAGGAAGCAGGGGGCGAAGGTGGCCCAGAGGGTGACGGCGGCGCCGGCCGAGCCGAGCAGGACCGAGGGCTCGCCCGAGCTTCTCGCGGCCGCCAGGTAGCCGACGAACTCGGTCACCAGGATCAGCGGCCCGGGCGTGGTCTCGGCGAGGCCGAGGCCGTCGAGCATCTCGCCGGCGCTGAGCCAGCCGTGGCTCTCGACGGCGGCCTGCGCCATGTAGGCGAGGACGGCGTACGCGCCGCCGAAGGTGACCACCGCGAGCTTCGAGAAGAACAGCCCGAGCTGGACCAGGACGTGGCCGTGCCCGAGCCAGGCCCAGAGCAGGGCGAGCGGCAGGAGCCAGATCCCGAGCCAGGCGAGGATCGTGACCAGCGTCCGCGCGAGCGGGACGGGCGAGCGCGCCGTGGCGGCGGTGGCGGAGCGGCCGAGCAGGGCGAAACCGGCGAGCGCGGCGCCGAGCACGATCAGCGGAAAGGGCACCGCGAACAGGAAGATGGCGACGAAGGCGGTGGCCGCGATCAGGTAGTGCCGGCGGTCGTGCAGCGCGCGCCTGGAGATCCTGAGCAGGGCCTCGAGCACGATCACCAGCACCGCGGCCTTGATGCCGACGAACGCCGCCTCGACCAGGGGAACGTCGCCGAGCGCGGCGTAGGCGACGGCGAGGCCGAGCACCAGAAGGGCGCCCGGCAGCACGAACAGGAGGCCGGCGGCGAGGCCGCCGCGCAGCCCGTGCAGGCGCCAGCCGGCGTAGGTCGCGAGCTGCATGGCCTCGGGACCGGGGAGCAGCATGCAGAAGTTGAGCGCGTTCAGGTACTCGCTCTCGCCGAGCCAGCCGCGCTGCTCGACGATCTCGCGGTGCATGAGGGCGATCTGCCCGGCCGGCCCGCCGAAGGACAAACAGCCGATCCGCGCCCAGACCCGGAGCGCCTCGCCGAAGCCGGGGCGGGGGGCGCTGCGGTCGATCGCGGCGTCCGGGATGATCGAGGGGGCTGGTGCGCCGGCGATCATGGCTGCCGCGCCGCCGGCCAGTTGTGGGTCTCGTTCGGGGCCTTCCGCCGCCAGCCGTAGAGGGCGTCGTAGAGGGCCATCCCCCGCTCCAGCGCCTGGTGATCGTCCTCGCCGGCGAGCGCCGAGATCCCGAACGACAGCGCGGCGAGGCCCGCCGCCTCCGGCGCCAGGTCGAGGCGCGCGGTGTCCGCGCCGCGGATGATGCCTGCGAGGTCGTAGAGCGCCGGGTCCTCGATCCCGGTCCGGGCGAGCAGGACGTCGAAGCTGCAGAGCTCGCCCTCATGGGTGATCGGGGCGCCATCGATGTCGAAGGCGACGGCGCCGAGCTCATCGGCCACCGCCAGGACCTGATCCGGCTCGACGTAGAGGAAGGTCGCGTCGGGGTCGATGAACCGGCGGATCAGCCAGGGACATGCGATCCGGTCGACCTTCGGCCGGCGGCGCGTGACCCAGAGGCTGCCGCCCGCGGCCGGCAGCATCGGCAGCCCGCTCCGGCGCCGGGTCGGGAGGCCCGCATCCCGCCAGGCCCCGATGCCGCCCTTGAGCGTCCGCGCGGCGACGCCACGCGCGCGGAGGGTCGCGGTCGCGAGCTGGGAGACGTTGTGGCCGTGGACGCAGTAGAGCACCACGTCGTCGCCCGGGACGAGGTCGCGCCACTCCGCGCCGACCTCGAGGTGGCGTCGCCACACCGCCCCCGGGACCATCAGATCGTCGGCGTCGAACGCCTCCGGCCGGCGCACGTCGAGGACCCGCGGGCGATCGCCGCCGGCCATCGCCGCCCAGAGCTGTTCCGGTGTGATGAAGTATCGGCCCATGGCTCGGCTCCGAAAGAGGGTTTCCGGAGCGGCACTTGGGCTTGCGCCTGACGGGGCGGCCGC
>DASUSF010000204.1:0-5156 GCA_036375275.1 Geminicoccaceae bacterium
CGAGCAGATCCAGGCCGGCGCCTGCGCGCTCAAGCTGCACGAGGACTGGGGCACGACCCCGGCCGCGATCGACTGCTGCCTCTCGGTCGCGGACGAGATGGACGTCCAGGTCCTGATCCACACCGACACGCTCAACGAATCCGGCTTCGTCGAGACCACGGTCGAGGCGTTCAGGGGCCGGACCATCCACACCTTCCACACCGAAGGCGCCGGCGGCGGCCACGCGCCGGACATCATCAAGGTCTGCGGCGAAGCCAACGTGCTGCCGTCCTCGACCAACCCGACCCGGCCCTACACGGTCAACACCATCGACGAGCACCTCGACATGCTGATGGTGTGCCACCACCTGGATGCGCGGATCCCGGAGGACGTCGCGTTCGCCGAGAGCCGGATCCGGCGGGAGACGATCGCGGCCGAGGACATCCTGCACGACCTTGGCGCGTTCTCGATCATCGCGTCCGACAGCCAGGCGATGGGCCGGGTCGGCGAGGTGATCATCCGGACCTGGCAGACCGCGGACAAGATGAAGCGCCAGCGAGGCCGGCTGCCGGAGGAGACCGGCGACAACGACAACCTCCGGGCCAAGCGCTACGTCGCGAAGTACACGATCAACCCCGCGATCGCCCACGGCATGGCCGCGCACATCGGCTCGGTCGAACCGGGCAAGCTTGCCGACCTCGTGCTCTGGCGCCCGGCGTTCTTCGGCGTCAAGCCCGACCTCGTGCTCAAGGGCGGGACCATCGCCGCGGCGCTGATGGGCGACCCGAACGCCTCGATCCCGACCCCGCAGCCCGTCCACTACCGGCCGATGTTCGGCGCGTTCGGGCGCGCCTGCACGACCAGCGCCCTGACCTTCGTTTCCAAGGCGGCGCGCGAGCACGGCGTCGCCGCCGACCTCGGGCTCGCGCGCGAGCTGGTCGCGGTGGAGAACACGCGCACGATCGGCAAGCAGGCGATGATCCACAACGACGCCCTGCCCAGGATGGAGGTGGACCCCGAGACCTACGAGGTGCGTGCGGACGGGGAGCTTCTGACCTGCGAGCCGGCCACCGTCCTGCCGATGGCGCAGCGCTACTTCCTGTTCTGACCATGCGTCGGCTGGTGCGCGCGGCACGGGGGGGCGAGTGGCCGGAAGCCGAGGCGAGTGGCAGCCTGACGCTGCCCTTCGACCACCGGAGCCGTCGCCGGATGCGCATGACCACCGACCAGGGCGAACCGATCCTGCTCGACCTCGCCCAGCCCGCCCGGCTCGCCGACGGTGACGGGCTGGCGGACGAGGCGGGGGGGTGGCTCCGGGTGCTCGCGGCGGAGGAGGACGTGCTCGAGGTCTCGGGTGGCGACGCATGCCACAGCGCCCGGATCGCCTGGCACCTCGGCAACCGCCACCTCGCGGTCGAGGTCCTGCCGGACGGCCGGCTCAGGCTCGCCTACGACCACGTGATCGAGCACATGCTGATCGGCCTCGGCGCCCGCTGCGCACGCCGCCTGGCACCGTTCCAGCCGGAAGCCGGGGCCTACGCCCATCACGACCATGGCTGACCGTGAGCTCTACAAGCTGCTCGCCTGGTTCTCCCCGGCGATGCCGACTGGTGCGTTCAGCTACTCGCACGGGTTGGAGTGGGCGGTCGAGGACGGGCTCGTGCACGACGCCGACACGCTGCACGCCTACATCACGGCGGCGCTGCGCGAGGGTTCCGGGCGGCTGGATGCGAGCCTGCTCTGTGCTGCCTGCACCGCCGAGGATCCGGCTGCGCTGGAACCCGTGACCGAGCTGGCCGCGGCGATGCGGGGGACATGCGAGCTTGCGCTCGAGAGCGGCGCCCAGGGGCGCGCCTTGCTGACAGCGCTACGCCGGGCATGGCCGGCCCCGGCGCTCGACGACCTGGCGGTGCTGGCCGGCCGCCTCGACGTCGAGCCACCGCACGCCGTGGTCGCAGGTGTCGCCGCGGCGGCGCATGGTCTGCCGCTGCAGCACGCGCTCATCGCATTCCTCCACGGCCTCGCCGCCAACCTGGTCTCGGCCGGCGTCCGCCTGATCCCGCTCGGCCAGTCCGAGGGGCAGCGGCTGACCGCAGCCCTCGGTGAGGTGGTGGAGGCGGTGGCGGAAAAGGCCATGACGACGCCCCTCGACGAGCTCGGCACGGCGACCCCGATGATCGACTGGTGCTCGGTCCGTCACGAGACCCAGAGGACGAGGCTGTTCCGCTCATGAACAGGTCCCCCCACGGCCCGCTCCGGGTCGGCATCGGCGGCCCGGTCGGCTCCGGCAAGATCGCGCTGGTCGAGGCGTTGTGCCGGCGGCTCGGGGACCGCTACGAGCTCGCTGCGATCACCAACGACATCTACACCCGCGAGGATGCGGAGATCCTGACCCGGAGCGGCGCCCTGCCGGCCGAGCGGATCATGGGGGTCGAGACCGGCGGCTGCCCGCACACCGCGATCCGCGAGGACGCCTCGATCAACCTCGCCGCCATCGATCAGATGCTGAGGACGTTCCCGAAGCTCGACCTGATCTTCATCGAGTCCGGCGGCGACAACCTCGCCGCCACCTTCAGCCCCGAGCTCGCCGATCTCACTATCTACGTGATCGACGTCTCGGCGGGCGACAAGATCCCGCGGAAGGGCGGCCCGGGCATCACGCGGTCCGACCTCCTGGTGATCAACAAGACCGACCTCGCCCCCCTGGTCGGCGCCGACCTCGGCGTCATGGCGCGGGACGCCGGGCGGATGCGCGGCGAGCGGCCGTTCGTGTTCACCAATATCCGCACCGGCGAGGGGGTGGGCGAGGTGGCGACGTTCGTCTGCGCCGCCGGCGGGTTGAACTGATCCGGGGACCTGCCGTCGCCTCAGGATGCGAGCTGCAGCGCCGGCCCGGTGTCGAGCATGATCGAGGCGGCGGCAGCCGCGATCGCCACCCACGTCGCCAGGGGTTCCGGCGGCGCGGGCGGCGCGCTGAGGAGGGACAGCGGGATCAGGAACAGCCGGGCGACCTTCATGAACGGTCGGCTGGACACGGCTGCAGGCTGCGGCCGAGCAGCAGCACGGCCGTCCCGCGTGCCAGGCCGGTAACGGTGAAGGTGAAGACGATAAGATAAAGTGTTGGACGAAGGCATTGTCGGGTTTGGCGATGATCCTCCGTAGGATCAGCGCCCGCCGGCCTGGAGCCTCAGGAGAAGCAACGTTCCTCTGGTGCCGTGATCGAAGCGCGCGGCGTGCGCTCAGGCGGTCCGCGGGCGCCGGAGCAGGTCGCCCGGCAGCAGGAGCAGGGCAAGGCCGATCGCGCCATTGATCAGGCCGACCGCGGTCTCGGAGAGCAGGGCGCCGGCGAAGCCCGAGAGGAGGAACACGGCCGCGACCGTCCACCAGCCGGGGAGACCGATGTCGCGCGCCCGCTTGGCGATCAGGTTGTAGTGGACGAACAGGATGACGAGGCCGATCAGGGTCAGAAGGACCAGCAGCGGCCCGCTGAACAGGGCCTCGATCGCCGCCTCGACGTCCGCCTCGTCGCCGACCGCGGTCCCGGCGACGCCGAGCGCGGCGCCGAAGAGCAGGCCGAAGCCGATCACCAGCAGCATCAGGAGGATCGTCCAGGCGAGGAATGGCATCCGCGCGAGCCGGCCCTCCCGAAGCTCGCCGAAGAAGACCCGGCGCACGCTCCTGCTCCCGTGCCCGGCCATGACCTCAGATCGCGGTCCAGCCGCCGTCGACCAGGAGCGCGGTGCCGGTCATCATCGCCGACGCATCGGACGCCAGGAACACGATCGCGCCCATCAGATCCTCGACCTCGGCGGGCCGGCCGAGCAGGATCCGCGGCAGCATCGTCGCCCGGAACCACGGGTCCTCGAAGAACGGCGCGGTCATCGCGGTCCGGACGAAGGTCGGTGCCAGGGTGTTGACCCGGATCCGGTGCGGCGCGAGCTCGACCGCCATCGCCTTGGTCAGCCCTTCGAGCGCGTGCTTGGTGGCGCAGTAGACGGTCCGCCTTTCGCCGCCGACGTGGCCCATCTGCGAGCCGACGTTGATGATCGAGCCGGGCCGGCCGGCGGCGATCAGGCCCCTGGCGACGGCCTGGGCGGTGAAGAACGCGCCCCGGACGTTCAGGTCGGCGACCGCATCGTAGTCGGCGGGCGTGACGTCGAGGAACGGCGCGTGGCGGGCGGTGCCGGCGTTGTTGACCAGGATCTCGAACGGTCCTTCGACCTCGAGCGCCGCCGCGGCCGCGGCCGGGTCGGCGACGTCCAGCACCAGCACGCTCGCAGAGCCGCCGGCCGCCCGGATCTCGTCGACCACGGTCTCCAGCTCCGCTCGCGTCCGGCTCGCCGCGACCACTTCCGCACCGGCCTCGGCCAGCGCCGCCGCGGCCGCGCGCCCGATCCCGCGACCCGCCCCGGTCACCAGTGCGCGCCGGCCCTCGAGCCGGGAGGAGGGTGTGCGGGGCAGGGCCACCTCAGCTCCGCCGGGCGTTCGGCCCGTAGCGGCGGACCCGGATGTCCGCCTGCTCCTGGTGTCCGGCAAAGCCTTCGAGCGCGCACAGCCGCGAGCAGACCTCGCCGATCCGGGCGCTCGCCTCGTCGGTCAGGACCCGCTGCCAGGTGCAGGTCTTCATGAACTTCCCGACCCAGAGCCCGCCCGTGTAGCGCGCCGCGCGCCGGGTCGGCAGCGTGTGGTTGGTGCCGATCACCTTGTCGCCGTAGGCGACGTTGGTGCGCGGACCGATGAACAGCGAGCCGTAGTTGGTCAGCTCGCGGAGGAACAGGTCGTCGTCGCGGGTCATGACCTGGACGTGCTCGGAGGCGAGCTCGTCGGCGATCTCGACCATCTCGTCCAGGCCGTCGGCGACGATCACCTGGCCGTGGTCGCGCCAGGCCTGGCCCGCGACCTCGCCGGTCGGCAGCATCTTCAGCTGGCGCTCGACCTCGCCCAGCGTCGCCCGGGCGAGGGCCTCGGAGTCGGTCAGCAGCACCGCGGGCGAGGTCGGCCCGTGCTCGGCCTGGCCGAGCAGGTCGGTCGCGCACAGCTCGGCATCGACGGTCTCGTCCGCGATCACCAGGGTCTCGGTCGGGCCGGCGAACAGGTCGATGCCGACGCGGCCGAACAGCTGGCGCTTGGCCTCGGCGACATAGGCGTTGCCCGGCCCGACCAGCATGTCGACGGGC
>DASUSF010000205.1:0-6324 GCA_036375275.1 Geminicoccaceae bacterium
TCGACCTCGGCGACACGATCGAAGCCGGGCAGGTGGTCGGCCGCGTGCATCCGGTGGCGCGCACCGGTGATCCCGCGTTCGAGTACCAGGCCGCGCTCTCCGGTATCCTGATGGCCCGCCACGTCCCGGGCCTGATGCAGACCGGCGACTGCCTCGCGGTCGTCGCCGTCCCGCGCGACGCGCCCTCGAGCTGATCCTGCGCGGCCGCTGTTCACCCCACCCTTCCCTATCCCTCGAGGGGGAGGGCCGGAGCCTGCATTCCCTCTCCCCGCCGGGAAGAGGGACAGGGTGAGGGGGGACCTTCAGATCGCGCCGGCCTTCTGAAGCTGCGCGCGCTGGCCCTCGTCGAGCCCGAGAAGGTCGCCGTAGACCTCGTCGTTGTGCGCCCCGAGCGGCGGCCCGACCCAGCGGACCCCGCCGGGCTCCCCGTCGTCCTGGAACTTCGGCACCACGCCCGGCTGCAGCACCTCGCCGACGCCCGGCACCTCGACCGGCCAGATCATGCCGCGCGCCCGATAGTGCGGGTCCCGGGCGATGTCCTCGACCGTGTACGCCCGCCCCGCCGGCACCTCCGCCTGCTCGAGCAGACGCTCGACGTCGTCGATCGACCTGGCGCCGATCCAGTCGCCGATGATCCGGTCGAGCAGGGCCATGTTGGCGACCCGATCGTGGTTGGTCCGGAAGCGCGGATCGTCCGCGAGCTCGGGCTGCCCCATCAGCCTCGCGAGCCGGGCGAAGATCAGGTCCGAGTTGCCCGACAGCACGAGCCACGCGCCGTCGGCGGTCCGGTAGGTGTTGGAAGGCGCGGCGCTGCTCAACGCCGCGCCGGTCGGCTGGCGGATCCGCCCGGCGTAGCCGTAGTCGCTGATCGCGCTCTCGAGCAGGCTGAACACCGCCTCGTAGAGTGCGACGTCGATGCACCGGCCGCGCCCGGTCCCGACCACGTCCCGCTCATGCACCGCCGCGAGGATGCCATTCACCGCATAGAGGGCCGCGACCTCGTCGCCGAGCGAGATCCCGACCCGGACCGGCGGCAGATCGCTCACCTCGGGCGGGTGCGCGCTCAGATGGCGGAGCCCGCCCATCGATTCCCCGATCGCGCCGAACGACGGCCGGTCGCGGTAGGGGCCGGTCTGGCCGTAGCCGGAGATCCGGGCGAGGATCAGGCGCGGGTTGACCTCCTGCATGACGTCGAAGCCGAGCCCCCACTTCTCGAGCTGCCCCGGCCGGTAGTTCTCGACCACGACGTCGGCCCAGGCGAACAGGCGCTTCGCCAGCCCCTGCCCGTCCGGATGCTTGAGGTTGAGGGTGATGCAGCGCTTGTTGCGCGCCTGGAGCAGCCAGGAAAGCGTGTCCTCGCCGGCCTTGATCCCCCAGCCCCGGAACGGATCGCCCTTGCCCGGCGGCTCCGCCTTGATCACGTCGGCGCCGAGATCGCCGAGCAGCCGCGTGCAGTAGGGCCCCGCGATGAAGTGGCCGAGCTCCAGCACCTTGAGCCCCCGGAGCGGCCCGGACGCTCCCTCGCTCCGACGCGCCTCGCGCATCCTCATCCCCCTTGCGGCTACCGCCCTTCGGGCTGGTTGAGCAGGGTCCTCATAGCTGCACCCGGGCGTCCTGGTCCGTCGGACCCGTCTCCTCGGGCCGGAGCAGCCGGGCGAGGAAAGCGAGCCCGAGGACCCCGAAGCCGAGCGGCAGGAAGAGGTACGGGACCGCCATGGGCGTCCCGAGCGGGGTCGACATCCGCTCGTCGTACTGCAGCGCCTGGAGGCTCATCTGCCCGCCCTTCCACACCATGATCGCGCAGAAGCCGATGCCGAGCACGCCGGTCAGCCACCGGAGCGCACGCTGCGCCGGCTCCGGCAGGCGCTCGGCGAGAAAGCCGATCCGGAGCTGGGCGTCCGCGAACAGGGCGTCGGCCGCCGGCAGCACCGCGAGGAACACGATCAGGAAGGTGTTGACCTCGAGGCTCCAGGTGGTCGGCGCGACGAACACGTAGCGCATGACCACGTCGTAGCAGATGGTCAGCACCATGAAGAGCAGCACCAGCTGGCCCAGGAAGCCGACGCCCAGGGCCAGCCGGAAGACCAGCAGGACGCCGGTCCGGATCATGCCTGCTTGCCGAGGGCGAGGTCGATCGCGCGCTGGCCGACCTCCTCGCCGACCTGCTCCTTCCACCACTCCCAGATCCCCTGGCTGGACTCGGTGAAGCGCTCGAGGTCCGCGTCCGAGGCCTCGATCACCTCGACCCCGGCGTCCTGCACGGTCGGCCAGTACTTGTTCGGATAGATCTCGTTGTTGACGTGGCTCGCGGAGTTCTCGTCGTACCACTTAGCCGCCTCCAGAAGCGCCTGGCGGGTCGGCTCGTCGAGACCGTCCCAGCGGTCCTTCAAGAGGTAGATCGAGATCGCGAACGCCGTGGTCGGCAGCCGGTAGACGTACTTGAGCTGCTCCTGGAGGCTGCGCCCGATCACGGTCGAGATGTTGGCCACGACGGCGTCGACCGTCCCCCGCTGCAGCGCAAGATAGGTCTCGGAGGACGGGATGCGGACCGGCGCGACCCCGAACTGCTCGAGCGCGGTGCTCGCTTCGTAGCCGACCACCCGGACCCGCTTGCCCGACAGGTCGTCGAGGGAAGCGACCTTCTGCGCGCCGCTCCAGATGTACTCGGGCTCGAAGATCCCGCCGCCGCCGCTGAGCATGAACAGGTTGTCCTTGGCCAGCTCCTGGTTGATCAGCTCGTAGAGCGGGGTGCCCATGGCGAGCCGCTCGCCGTTTTGATGCAGGTCGTCGACCACCCCCGGCAGCCCGGTGATGCCGAGGATCTCGAACGAGCGGGTGATGTAGGACGAGGTGTGGAACATGAAGTCGATGGTGCCGGAGCGGAGCGCCGAGACCTGCTCGTCCGCCTTCACCAGCGTGCCCGAGTCGTAGAACTCGACGCTCACTTCGCCGCCGCCAGTCTCGTTCAGCCGGTCGACGAAGCCGGTCATCCCCCACATCAGCCCTTCGTAGGAGGGCGGCAGGTAGGTTACGCCGGTGAGCGTCGTCGCCGCGAACGGCCGCCCGAGGGGCCAGGTCGTGAAGGCCAGCCCGGCGCCGGCGGCGGCGAGGGTGGTCAGCGCGTCCCGGCGGGTGATGCTCGCCCGCCGTGCTCGGTCATGGGTCATGGTCCGTCTCCCGTTGGTTGGTTCGATCCTAGTCGAGGGTGCCCGGCAGCCAAAGGGCGAGCGGCGGGAACAGGGTGAACACGATCAGCACCAGGATCTGGATCAGCACGAAGGGGATGGAGCTCCGGATGATCTCCTCGATCCGGAGGAACGGACAGACCCCCCGGAGCGTGTAGAGGTTCAACCCGACCGGCGGGGTGACGACCGCGATCTCGAGGTTGATCACCAGGATGATCCCGAACCAGAGGGGGTCGTAGCCCATGCCGGTGATCAGCGGCAGGAGGATCGGCGTCGTCACCACGATCAGCGACACCGCGTCCACGAACATGCCGAGCAGGATCAGCAGCGCCATGATGGCGAGCAGGATCGCCATCTCCGGCACCTCCAGGGCGAGCAGGGCCTGCGCCAGGGTCTGCGGCACCCGGACCAGGTTCAGGAAGTCCCCGAAGATCTTGGCGCAGCCCATGATCAGCAGGATCGCGGCGCTGACGCGGAGGCTCTGCTTCAGGATGTCGAGCAGGCTGTCGACCGTCAGCACGCGGTAGATCAGGCCGGCGACCAGCAGCGCCCCGAGGGCGCCGACCGCCGAGGCCTCGGTCGGCGTCGCGATGCCGGTGTAGATCGAGCCCAGCACCCAGGCGATCAGCAGGATGACGTGCCAGACGCCCTTGAGGCTCGAGAACCGCTCGCCCCAGGTGTAGCGCAGGCCGGCGTCCGGCGCCTCCTCGGGGCGGAGCCGGACCCGGACGTAGATGAACAGGCTGAGAGCCAACGCCAGGACGGCTCCCGGCACGAGGCCGCCGATGAACAGCTTGGCGACCGATTCGCCCGAGACGGCGGCGTAGATGATGAACGGCACGCTCGGCGGGATCAGCATCGCGAGCGCGCCCGCGGTCACGACCGAGCCCGCGGCGATGCTCCGGCTGTAGCCGCGCTCGATCATCTCGGGCACGGCGAGCGCGCCGACCGCGGCGACGCCCGCGATGCTCACTCCGCTCACCGCCCCGAACACCGTGCATGCCCCGACCGAGGCGATCGCGAGCCCGCCCCTGAGCCAGGCCAGCCAGCGGCTCGCCGCGTAGAACAGGTCGCGGCCGATCGGGGTCGCGGCGAGCGTCTGCCCCATCAGGATGAACAGCGGCAGCGCGATCATCTCGAAGCTCGAGAGCTGGCCGAAGAACGAGGTCGGGGCGAGCGAGAGGGTGGCGCTGCCCCGGACCAGCCAGAGCCCGAGGGTGCCGGCGACGCCGAGCGCCAGGAAGATCGGCAGGCCGCCGAGGATCAGGAGGATCAGCACGACGGAGACCAGCGCCGCGACGGTCAAGGACGCCTCCCCGGGCGTTCGTTCTTGGTCGTGCTCATGCTGCGGGCGCCCGCCCGCTCCGGCAAGCCCCGTCGGTGGTCCGTCAGATCGCGGTCTCGATGCTGCCGAGACGCTGGGTGAGCAGCCGGTTCTCGCGGTAGTCGATCGGGACCACGATGAGCGACGGGCCCCGGTGCGCGAGTGCCGTGTCGATCGCGGCCCGCAGATCACGGGAGCGCGTCACGACCTGGCCCTGCCAGCCGAAGGCGTCGGCGAGCTTCAGCCAGTCCGGATTGCCGAACGAGAGGTCGGTGTGGCGCTTGAACTCGTTCTCCTGCTTCCAGGCGATCAGGCCGTAGCCGCCGTCCTCCCAGACCATCACCGTGACGTCGGAGTTCAGGCGCCGCGCGGTCTCCATCTCCTGGACGTTCATCATGAAGTCGCCGTCGCCGGCGATCGCGAACACCTTGTGGTCCGGAGTCACCATGTGCGCCGCGATCACCCCCGGCAGCGGCAGGCCCATCGAGCAGAAGCCGTTCGGGATCAGGCAGGTGTTGGGCTCGTGGCACTGGTAGTAGCGGGCGATCCACATCTTGTGCGCACCCACGCCCGACAGCAGCACGTCCCTGGGCCCGAGCGCCTGGCGCACGTCCCAGAGCGCCTTCTGCGGCCGGATCGTGCCCTCGGTGTCGTCGTCGGCGTGGGCGGCGAAGTCCTCGGCCATGCGCGCGCGGACGGTCCGCTGGCGGGTGAAGTCCCACTCCGCGATCCCGTCGCGCGCGACCCGCTGGTTGAGCATCCAGAGGGTGTGCGCGAGGTCGCCGATGCACTCGACCTCGGGGTGGTAGTCGATGTCGATCTCGGCCGGCAGGAAGTCGAGGTGGATCACCCGCTCCTTGCGCTTCGGGTTCCAGAGCCGCGGCGGATACTCGACCAGGTCGTAGCCGACGGTGATCACGAGGTCGGCCTCGTCGACCGCGATGGTCGGGTAGTCGCGCTGCTGCAGCCCCATGGTGTAGAGGCAGTAGGGCGCGTCCATGTCGACGCAGCCCTTGGCCATGAAGGTCGAGATGACGCCGATGCCGGTCGCTTCGCAGAAGCGGCGGAGCTGGCGGCTCGCGCGCTTCCTGATCGTGCCGTTGCCGGCGATGATGATCGGCTGCCGGGCCTTGCGCATCAGCGACCAGGCGGCATCGACGATCTTGTCGTCCGGCCCGGGGCGGCGGAAGCGGCGGGGCTGGATCGGCTCGAGGTCGACCGGCATCTTGGCGATGTCCTCGGGCAGTTCGATCAGCACCGCCCCCGGCTTCTCGCCGCGGGCGATCCGGACCGCCTTCCGGACGACCTCCGGGATGTTGCCCGGATGGCGGATCGCGTGCGCCCACTTGGTCACCGGCGTGTACATCTGGACCACGTCCATCACCTGATGGCTCTCCTTGTGGAGGCGCGTGGTCGCACCCTGGCCGGTGATCACCAGCATCGGCGCCCGGTCCATGTTGGCGTCGGCGACGCCGGTGATCAGGTTGGTCGCCCCGGGCCCGAGGGTGCCGAGGCAGACCGCGGGGTTGCCGGTGAGCCGCCCGTAGACCTCGGCCATGAAGGCGGCGCCCTGCTCGTGCCGGGTGAGCACGAACTGGATGGCGCTGTTCTCGAGCGACATCATGAAGTCGGCGTTCTCCTCGCCCGGCACGCCGAAGATGTGGGTGATGCCCTCGGTCTCGAGACAGCGCACCAGAAGATCTGACGCCTTGGCCATGGTTGCCTCCCGTTTGCCAGCGCTCCATTGTGAGACGCGGCCGGGCGGACGCCAAGGTCGTTGCATCATCGGGCATAGGTGGCCAACATCCCAGCCAT
>DASUSF010000206.1:0-8004 GCA_036375275.1 Geminicoccaceae bacterium
TCGCCACCTCGCCGTCGCGGGGGAGCGCTGCCTGCTGATCCAGCTCTTCGACCGCCTCGTCGCGGTCATCGCCTGGCGCTGGCGCGGCGGCCGGCTCAGGCCGCTCCGGGGGGGGCGGTGGCGCCTCGGCGCGCGCCGCCCGCGCCGCGGGCTGATCCGGAACCGCCGCCTGTCGTTCGACCTGCTCCGCGGGGAGCGACCCCTCGCCGCTGCAGGTCCAGCGGTTCTGCTCCAGAAGATCGACCAGCCCGACCGCCTTCGCCCGGCAGAAATCGGCATCGCTGGTCGCCGACCACAGGGTTTCCTCGACCCCCGGCCGTTCCGTCTGCTTGATGTAGATCACGTCGCAGGGCGGGCGCCCGACGTCGCCGGCGAAGCGGATCTCGATCCGCCGGATGGTGTCGCCGATCCTGCAGACGTAGCCGACGTCCGCGGCCGCAGGCAGCGTCGTCAGGAGCACGCCGCCGACCGTCAGCCAGCCGGTCGCAAATCGCATCATGGGCGGGAAGGTCGATCGCGGAACATGGACTTAAGGTACCGCCTTTCACCCTCGCGACAAGTCGCGCATGAAGCGAAAATGCGCGCAGTCTCGCCGGCGCGGCCGGACTCGCCCGGCCGGGCGCTCAGCCGCCGACCAGCTCGTCCCGGCGCTCCGCCTCCAGGAGCTCCGGCGCCCGCTCCCCGGCCGGTCCGTAGCCACCTCCGCCGGGGGTCAGGACGAGCAGCCGCCGCCCGCCGGGGATCTCCTGGTAGCCCTTCGTGGGCAGCTCGGTGCCGTCGTCGAGGCGGAGCGTGCCGAGCGCGCCCGCGGCGCCGCCGGCCCGGCCGCGGGCCGGGAACCGGGTCCGGTCGAACGCCGCCCAGAGCCCGAAGGGAGCGCCGTCCAGCGCCTCGATCTCGATGATCTGGCCGTGCCCGCCGCGCCACGCGCCCGCGCCGCCCGAATCCGGTCGAAGCTCGCGACGGTGGTAGAGCAGCGGCGAGATCGACTCCGTGATCTCGACCGGCGTCCCACGCACCCCAGAGGGATAGGCGGTGGCAGAGAGGCCGTCCGCGGCCGGGCGCGCGCCGGTGCCGCCATTGTGGACCGCGTTGAGCATGAAGCGCCGGAGGTTGCTGCCGCCGGGGGTGGTGCTGCGCCCCATGGTGAGGGTCCAGAGGCAGGACGTGCCCTCCGCCGGCACCCGTCCCGGAACCGCCTGATGCAGGCAGCCGAAGACCACGTCGGGCAGCATCTGGCCGATCACGTGGCGGGTCGCCACCGGCGCCGGCGGCAGGGCGTTGAGGATGCAGTTCTCGGGCGCTGCCACGCTGAACACGCTGAGCGAGCCGGCGTTGTTCGGGACCTCCGGCGCGATCGCGCAGGCGAGGCCGAAGCCGGTGTACGCTTCGCAGTAGGTCTTCGGGACGTTGATCCCGCGGCTCGAGACCGGGGACGTGCCGGCGTAGTCCACCCGCACCCCCTCCGCATCGATCGTGAGCGCCGCCACCAGCTCGATCGGCTCGCCGAATCCGTCGAGGGTCATCGTCTGCCGCCACGTGCCGCGCGGGAGCTTCGCGACCTCGGCGAGCACCGCCGCCCGGGACTGGCTCACGATGTGTTCGGCGAGCTCGTCCAGACGCTCGAGCCCGAACTCGTCCATCATGACCCGGAGCCGCCGCACGCCGGTCTCGTTGCAGGCGGCGAGCGAGTAGACGTCGCCTTCCGCCTCGACCGGCGCCCGGCT
Source organism: Geminicoccaceae bacterium (assembly GCA_036375275.1). Lineage (GTDB taxonomy): Bacteria > Pseudomonadota > Alphaproteobacteria > Geminicoccales > Geminicoccaceae > DASUSF01. The sequence continues at coordinate 1,728 of DASUSF010000206.1, forward strand.
GTTGGCCCGGATCAGCGCGAGGAGCGTGGGGTCGAACGTGCCCCGGTCGGCCAGCTTGAGCATCGGGATCGAGAGCCCCTCGGCGTAGACGTCCTTGCCGTCGGGGCCGAAGCCGATGCCGCCGATGTCGATCAGGTGGCTGGTGCAGGAGAACAGCGCGACCAGACGGTCCCGGTGGAAGGCGGGCGTGGTGAGGACGAAGTCGTGCAGGTGGCCGGTGCCCATCCAGGGGTCGTTGGTGATGTAGACGTCGCCCGGCTGCATCGTGGAGAGCGGGAAGTGGCGGATGAAGTGCCCGACCGACTTCGCCATCGAGTTGACGTGCCCGGGCGTCCCGGTCACTGCCTGGGCGAGCATCCGGCCCTGCAGATCGAACACGCCGGCCGACAGGTCGCCGGCCTCGCGGACGATCGGACTGAACGCGGTCCGGAGCAGCGTCGTCGCCTGCTCCTCGACCACCGCGATCAGGCGGTTCCACATGATCTGCCGGTCGAGTTCGGCGAGGGCGTCGCTCATCAGGGGATCTCCAGCTCGTGCCGCTCGAGTTGCACGTGGCCGTGGCCGTCGACTTGGGCCTCGAACCCGGCCGGCACCACGATCGTCGTGTCGTCCTCGACCAGGACCGCCGGCCCGTCGACGCGGGCGCCCGGCACGAGGTCGTCCCGCGCATACACCTCGACCTCGATCATCGCGCGCCGCTCGGCGTCGAACAGCCGGCGCCTGCCCGCGAGCGGCGGGGCCGGCGCTGCCGGGGACGGCGCGCGATGCTCGACCGGCGCGACGGGGCCGCGCAGTTCCAGGCCGAAGCTCAGGATCTCGACGTCGAGGTTCGGGATCAGGCGGCCGTAGAGCGTGCCGTACGCCTGCTCGAAGGCCTCGCGCATGGTCCGGGCGTCGCCGGACGCAAGCCGCCGCGCCGGCAGATCCGCGACCACCTCGTGACCCTGGCCGACGTAGCGCATGTGAGCGCTCCGCACGTCCTCGAGGGGCGCCCCCGGCGCCGCCGCCTCGACCACCGTCCGGGCTTCCTCCAGCATGTCGTCGAACAGCCGGTTGATCGTCCCGGGGTCGAAGTCCCCGAGACGCATGTAGCGCGAGCGGACGGTGGCGTACGCCGCGGGCGCGCGGAGGAAGCCGACCGCGGAGCCGACCCCGGCGCCGGCCGGGACCAGGATCCGCCGGATGCCGAGCTTCGCCGCCAGGCGGGCCGCGTGCACCGGGGCCGCCCCGCCGAACGCGATCAGGGTCCGGGCACCGAGCGTGCGGCCGCGCTCCACAGCATGGACCCGCGCGGCGTTGGCCATCGTCTCCTCGACCATCTCGCTGATGCCGAAGGCGGCGAGCTCCGTGGCCATGCCGAGCGGCCGGCCGACCGCCTCGCGGACCGCCGCCGCCGCGAGATCCGGACGCAGCGTCATCCGGCCGCCCGCGAAGCCGTCCGGCGCCAGGCGGCCGAGCAGCAGGTCGGCGTCGGTGACGGTCGGCCGGCGCCCGCCACGGTCGTAGCACGCCGGCCCCGGCTCGGCGCCGGCGCTCTCCGGGCCGACCGCGATCCGCCGCGTCGCGTCGAGCCGCGCGATCGAGCCGCCGCCCGCGCCGATCTCGACCATCTCGATGACCGGGATCCGGATCGGCAGCCCGCTGCCTTTGACGAACCGCGCCTGACGGTCGACCTCGAAGGTCCTGGAGGTCTCGGGGCGGAAATCGTCGATCAGGCAGATCTTGGCGGTGGTCCCGCCCATGTCGAAGGACAGGACCCGCTCGAGCCCCGCCTCCTCGGCGATCCGGGCGGCGAGGATGGCGCCGCCGGCGGGCCCCGACTCGATCAGCCGGACCGGCTCGCGCGCCGCGTGCTCGACCCCGATCAGGCCGCCGCCGGAGGTGATCATGAACAGCGGGGCCGCGAGCCCGAGGTCGGCGAGCCCCTGCTCCAGCCGGCGCAGGTAGCCCGCGATCCGCGGCTGCACGTAGGCGTTCACCACCGCGGTGGTGAACCGCTCGTACTCGCGGATCTCGGGGCATACCTCGCCCGAGAGGGTGACCCGCAGATCGGGCCGGGCACCCTGGATCAGATCCGCCGCCCGCCGCTCGTGCGCCGGGTTGGCGTAGCTGTGCAGGAAGCCGATCGCGACGCTCTCGACCTCCAGCCGGTCGAGGTCGGGCAGGAGATCGCGGACCGCGGCCTCGTCGAGCGGGGTCAGCACCTCGCCGCTCGCGGTGATGCGCTCGCCGACCGGAAAGCGAAGGTGCCGCGGCACCAGCGGCTCGGTCTTGACCAGATTGATGTCGTACTGGTCGAAGCGACCCTCGTCGCCGATCGCGAGCACGTCGCGGAAACCGCGCGTCGTGATGAGCGCGGTGCGCGCGCCCCTGCGCTCGATCACGGCGTTGGTGGCGAGGGTGGTGCCGTGGATCACGACCCCGAGCTGTCGGGGATGGAGGCCGACCCGCTCGAGCAGCGCCCGGACGCCGTCGAGCACCGCTTCCTCGGGCGCGTCCGGCGTGGTCAGGAGCTTCAGCGTGTGCCGATGGCCGGCCTGCTCGACGACCAGATCCGTGAACGTGCCACCGATGTCGACGGCGAGCCGCGCCGGCGCGCTCTCTGCCATGCCACCCCCGCCATGTCAGCCGCCACGTCGTCAGCCGACAGCATGCAGCATTGCCGGCGGCGGCTGGACCTTAGCCAGGGGAGCGACCGGGCGGCAAGACCGGCTCGACGGCGGTGGCCGCCGGGCTCGCTGCCGTCAGCCGACGTTCAGGCGCTCGCGCTGCAGGATCGAGCAGAGATCGTCGTGCACACGTTCCAGCAGGCAGAGCAGCCGGGCTTCGCCGTGGTCGTAGAAGACGTCATCGGGATCCGAGACGATGATTTCCCGGAACCTCGCCACTGCCAGTCCGAGCACCGACTGGATGTCGTCGAGCGACCCGGATGGCGTCTTGACGAGCAGGTTCTCGAGGTCCTCGATCTGGCTGTCGACGTCGTCGAGGCGCTGCTCGATGTCGTCGAGACCGGCCTCGGTCTCGGCCGCCGACCAGTCGTTGACCAGCGAGCGGATCTCATCGTTGGTCATGCCGACCAGCCGGAGGGGCTCGACCGCCCAGTCCGGCAGCTGCGCGCGCAGATGATCCTGCTGCGCGAGCAGGGCCTGCCGCCGCCGCTGCAGATCCCGGATCCGGTGCGACAGAAGGACCGAGTTGGCGATCACGCTCACGGTGTCCGGAAGTCGGTGCGGGGGCGACCAGGTCTCGGCAAGCTGTGTCACGTCATGTTCCTCCTGCAATCCGGCGCTGGCTGCTCGCGTCCTCTCGGGCCCTGGCCGCCGGCAGCGCTCCCTCTGAGGCCGCTCCTGCCACTCGGTAGTTTCGCCGGATCGCCCGTTCCCTGGCCTTGGGTCCATGGTCATCCGGCCCCTCAAGGTTCCACTAAGCATACTATTAATCATGGCAGGCAAAATGACTTGTCAAGCTGTATTTTTCTGGGCCTTATATTGAGGGGAAGTTGAAAAAACTTTCGAGAAAATTTTATACAAATGTGATGTCTTTGACTTGACTTGCGCTGCCGGCAGACCCCCGGTTCTGCGGGAAATCCTGGCCCGTGCCGGCGCCCCCGCTGCTCCCTGGACGGCACGAAATCCTTCTGCGTAATGTCCGTCGTTCAGGCGATCGCGCCGTCATTCGGCCGCTTCCGGCGGCCGTTCGTGGGGATCGAGGCCAGCACGTGTCACCGTGGCGCAAGCATCCTTCCGAGGGGGGAACCCATCGCTTCGGCGACGCCGGCTCGTCCTCGCAGGCGCCGCTGATGGCCCGGCTCCGCGCCTATTTCCTCACCGGCGTGATCGTCACCGCGCCAATCAGCATCACCATCTTCCTGGTCTGGCAGTTCATCTCGTTCCTCGACGACCGGGTGCAGGCATTTCTACCGGTCCGATACAATCCCGAGACTTACCTCCCGTTCAGCGTGCCGGGGCTGGGCCTGCTGATCATGCTCGCGGCATTGACCTTCGTCGGCATGCTGGCGGCGGGGCTCGCCGGCCGGACCCTGGTTCGGCTGGGCGAGCGGCTGCTCTCGCGGATGCCGGTCGTCCGCAGCGTCTACAGCACGCTCAAGCAGATCTTCGAGACGGTGCTCGCGCAATCCTCGCGCTCGTTCCGCGAGGTGGTGCTGATCGAGTACCCGCGCCGCGGCATCGGCGCGATCGGCTTCGTCACCGGCCCGACCCGGGGCGAGGTGCAGGAGCGCGCCGACGACGAGCTGGTCAACGTCTTCCTGCCGACCACGCCCAACCCGACCTCCGGCTTTCTCCTGTTCGTGCCGAAGAAGGACCTGGTCCACCTCGACATGTCGATCGAGGAGGGCATCAAGATGGTCATCTCGGGCGGGATCGTGACGCCGAGCATGGCCGAGGCCGCCGCGGAGGCGGCGCTGCAGTCACCGCCCGGCCGGGTCCAGCCGGTGCGGCGGATCGACGCGGCGCGCCACGCCGAGCCGCCGGAGACGCGCGCCGCCGAGTGAGGCCGGTCAGCCGGAAGCGAGGTAGGCGAACGCCGCGTCCCGCTCGAAGATCCGCAGCAGCAGCCGGCAGGCGCGTCCACGCGGGCCGGCCAGATCGCGGTCGGCCGCGAGCAGCGCGTCGACGCCGTCCTGCGCGACGCGCAGAAGATCGGTGTGGGCGCCGAAGTCGACCAGACGGAACGCGGGGACGCCGCTCTGGCGGGTGCCGAGCACCTCACCCGGACCCCTGAGCCTCAGGTCCTCCTCGGCGATCTCGAAGCCGTCGTCGGTCGCCCGGAGGATCTTGAGCCGCCGGCGCGCGGCATCGCTGAGGTCGCCCTTGTGGATCAGGAGGCAGCTGCCCGCGCGGTCGCCGCGACCGACCCGGCCGCGCAGCTGGTGCAGCTGCGCGAGGCCGAAGCGCTCGGCCTCCTCGATCACGATCGCCGCGGCCGCCGGCACGTCGACCCCGACCTCGATCACCGTGGTCGCGACCAGGATCCGGACGCGGCCGGCGGCGAAGTCCTCCATCGCTGCCTGACGCTCGCCGGCCGGCATCCTGCCGTGGACCAGCCCGACCTCGTCGCCGAAGCTCGCCTGCAGCTCGGCGTGCCGGGTCAGAACGGCAGTCTCGTCGCCCTCCTCGCCGGCTTCGATCGCGGGACAGACCCAGTACACGCGCCCGCCGCCCCCGAGCATCCGCCGGGTCGCCGCGACCACGTCGTCCAGCCGCCCGGCGCCGAGCGCCCGGGTCACGACCCGCTGCCGGCCGGGCGGCTTCTCGCGCAGCTCCGAGACGGCCATCTCGCCGTAGAGGGAGAGGACGAGGCTGCGCGGGATCGGGGTCGCGGTCATCACCAGGAGGTGGCCGAGATCCGCCTTGCGGAGCAGCTCGAGCCGCTGCTCGACGCCGAAGCGGTGCTGCTCGTCGATCACCACCAGCGCGAGATCCTGGAACGCGACCTCGGACTGGAACAGCGCATGGGTGCCGACGATGACCCGCGCCTCGCCGTCCGCGAGCGCCTGGAGGGTGCGGCGGCGCACCGCGGCGGGCTCGCCGCCGACCAGCAGGCAGGGCTCGAGGCCGAGCGGCGCCAGGAGCTCGCCGAGGCGCGTCGCGTGCTGCCGGGCCAGCAACGCGGTCGGCGCCATGATCGCGGCCTGCGCGCCGGCCTTGACCGCGCCGAGCATGGCGAGGAGCGCGACCAGGGTCTTGCCGCTGCCGACGTCGCCCTGGAGCAGGCGGAGCATCCGCTCGGGGCGCGCGAGGTCGGCGTCGATCTCGCCGAGCACCCGGCGCTGCCCGGCGGTGAGCGCGAAGGGCAGGGCGCGCAGCACCCGGCGGCGAAGGTCGTCGGGGCGGGGCAGGGGCCGCGCCGCTGCCGCGCGGCGATGCCGCCGGAGCAGCGCGAGCGCCAACTGGTGCGCGCTCAGCTCGTCCAGGGCAAGCCGACGCCGCGCCGGAAGCTCGGGCCGGAGGTCGGCATCGCCGACCGGCGCGTGCAGCGCCTGAAGAGCGGTATTGAAGCCCGGCAGGCCGAGGTCCCGGAGGGTCGCCGGGTCGTGCCACTCCGGCACCGCCGGAAGGCCGTCGAGCGCCAGCTCGATCAGCCGCCGTAGCCGGGGCAGCGACAGCTCCTTGATCGACGGATAGACGGTCTGGCGCTCCTGTCCGTCGGCGAGGCGGCCGGGCCGCGCGACCAGCGTCGGGTGGACCATCTGCCACTGGTCGTTGAAGCGGGACAGGATGCCGCCGACGATCATCTCGTGACCCGGCGCGAAGCG
>DASUSF010000207.1:0-4069 GCA_036375275.1 Geminicoccaceae bacterium
CCGAACGTGAAGACCTGTTGCGAATCCATGGTGCCTCTTCTATGTCGCGAAGCTCGCCGCCAGCGACCCCAGCAGCAGGTTCCAGCCGTCGGCCAGCACGAACAGCATCAGCTTGAACGGCAAGGCCACCAGCACCGGCGACAGCATCATCATCCCCAGGCTCATCAGCACACTGGCGACGATCATGTCGATGATCAGGAACGGGATGAAGATCAGGAAGCCGATAGAAGGCGCGTCGGAGCTCGCTGATCATGAACGTTGGGATCAGGACCCGGATCGGGGCCTGCTCGGTCGTCTGCACCTCCGCCAGCCCCGCGATGTCGAGGAAGAGCTCCAGACCCTTCGCCCGGACCTGCTCGAGCATGAACGCGCGCACCGGCGCCGCGGCGCGGTCCAGCGCCTCGGCTTCGGCGATCTGCTCGTCGATCAACGGCGCCAGCGCGCCGTCCCAGATCCGCTCGAGCGTCGGTGTCATGATGAACGCCGTGGTGAACAGGGCGAGCGAGATCAGGACGGCGTTGGGCGGCGTCGGCTGAAGGCCGAGCGCGGAGCGGAGGAACGAGAGCACCACGATGATCCGGGTGAAGAACGTGACCATCACCAGGATCGAGGGCGCGAGGCTCAGGACGGTCAGCAGCAGGACCAGACGGATCAGCTGCCCGGTGATGTTGCCGCCGTCGCCCAGATCCAGGCTCAGCTGCTGCGCCGCCGCCGGCGATCCGCCGAGCAGGATCGAGCCGAGCGCGAGTGTGCCGCGCAAGGTGACGACTGCCCCTCGGGTTCCGGCACGGCCGCCGCCCTCGGTGGCGGGCCGGCGCCGTCTCGAGGAGCAGCGACGACGGACCGAGCAGCAGGAGGTGCTCGACGCCATCCCGTCGGATCAGAACCACCTTGTGGCGCGGGTCGATGACAGCGGCCTCGATCAGGCGGACCCGCCGCACGCCCGCCCTCGCGCCGGGCGCGCCGCCGAGGTGCAGCCGCCGGGCGAGCCAGGTAAGCAGCGCGATCAACCCCAGGACGAAAATTAGGGCGAGGGCGGCGCGCGTGAGATCGACGTCGTCCACGCCCCTCAGGTCCTGGTCGCGCTGCGGTAGGCTGCCTGCCCGCGCCGCCGCCGGTCCCCAGCCTCCATCGAGTCGCGGGCCTCGCGGTGCGCCCGCGCGAGCGCATCGCGCAGCGCCTCCGCCTCGTCCAGCAGGGTCAGAAGCGCTCGCGGCTCGACCTCTGCGGCGAGCGGCTGGAGAAGCCGCCGGTGGATCGAGGTCGTCAGCTCCTCCAACGAATTCGGATCGACGTGGTCGTTGCGCTCCAACGCCCTCCTGTGCCGGGCGAGCCGGCGGCCAAGCGTCTCGAGATCGTCGATCCCGCTCAACCGCCACGCTCCCCAGCGAGCGGACGGTCGGCGCGGTAGAGGTGCGCCAGGATCTTCGCCACGGCGCCGAAGGCGGCAACCGGGATCGGGCTGCCGACCTCGAGGGGGTGGAGGAGCTTGGCGAGCGCCCGATCATGCTCCACGGGCGACCCCGTGATGCTCGGCGATCGCCAGCATCTGCCGCGCGATCGCGCCTCGCCCGGAAGCGATGACGCGCGGCAGGTCCTCGCCCGCCGAGCCGTATCCGAGTGCGATCGCGAGGTCGGTCTTGTTCATCGCCCCTCCGAGCGCCGGCGGTCCAAAGCTTCCGGTCCCGGCAGCCGCGATTAGCGGCTGGAGCTTAACGGAGGGTTAAAGTCCGGGCGGAAGCCGATGCTCCTCTCGCCAAGGAATGGCGTCAGACCGGCGACGGAATTTTCATCCTTTGGTTCTATCGCAGGATCGGCTTGCGCGATTGGCCCGCCTGAGCTACGGGAACTCCGCCATCATCAGGGGGCCCTCGATGAGGGGCCGGGGCGGAAGGGCAGGTCCGCGCTCGGCCGGATCGATTGGCGTTTGGAGGACGCATGTCGGACCTCATCAGCGACAGGTACCGTCCGAGCGAGGACGAGCCATACATGAATGACGCGCAGCGGGAATATTTCCGCCGCAAGTTGATGCACTGGCGCGAAGAGATCCTCCGTGGATCGACCGAGACGCTGCGCCAGCTCAAGGAGGAGGACAGCCGGCTCGCCGACATGAGCGACTGGGCGTCCTTCGAGACCGAGCGCAACTTTCAGCTCAGGTCGCGCGACCGCGAGCGCAAGCTCCTGTCCAAGATCGGCGAGGCCCTTCGCCGGATCGAGGACGGCAGCTATGGCTACTGCGAGGAGACGCAGGAGCCGATCGGGCTGCGTCGCCTGGAGGCCCGACCGATCGCCACCCTCAGCATCGAGGCCCAGGAGCGGCACGAGCGCCGGGAGACGGCCTACCGCGACGACTGAGGGGTCCGGCTCACGGTCTCGGCGCGCGGCATTGCGGATGCAGGAGTGGGTCGCGACAGGTCGGAACCGCCCGGGCGGTGCGGTGATACCCGGCGAAGTGGCCCTGCCGCTGCACGGCAAGGCCTCGCCGCCTGCGCGCCAGGCCGATCCCGCTGCAGGCGCGATGGCTTCGGTGGTGTCGGCCGTCGCCAGGACGGACGCCGCGTCGATCGATGATCGGGTCGGATCGGTCGACCGGTCGCCTTTCCATCCGTCCGCCTTCACGGCGCGGGCCCACGGCGCAGGTCGAGGTGCATCTCGCTCGCGCGGCGCAGGGCCGGAGCGATCGGCTGGTGGTGCAGCTCGAGCCCGCAGATCTCGGCGGGTCGAGATCCGGCTGGAGTTCGGGGCGGAGGGTCGGGTCGGCGCGATCATCAGCGCCGAGCGGCCGGAGACGCTCGAAGCCCTGCAGCGGGATGCGGCAGCCCTGGAGCGCAGCCTCCGCGACGCCGGGCTCCGGCCGGACGCCGGCGGCCTCAGCTTCGGCCTGCAGCGCGACCAGCAGAGAAGGGCCGCCACGCCGCCGGCCGACCGTCTCAAGCGCGGGCGACCGTTGACAGGGAGGGATCCGGGTCCGGCACCGGCGTGCCCGAGCGCTGGACCGGCCCCCTCCGTCTGCTCGACATCCACGCCTGATCGGAGCGATCCCTACTCATGCAGATCGAAGCCACCGCCCCTGCCGGGGGGTCTGCCGGGAGCGGGACCGCCCGCGACCCCCGGATCAGCCTCGCGGAGAACTTCGATGGCTTCCTCAAGCTGCTCACCACGCAGCTGACCAACCAGGATCCGCTGGAGCCGCTCGACGCCAACGTGTTCATCGCTCAGCTCGTCCAGTTCACGGGCGTCGAGCATATCAAGACCAACGGCATGCTTGAGGAACTGCTGGCGCTCACCCGGATCGACCAGCTCGCCCGGGGCGCGGACTTCATCGGCGCCAGCGTCACGGCGGACGCCGGCGCCGTGCGGGTCGGCAGCACCGCCACTGCGGCCGCGTCGTACCGGCTTGCGGAACCGGCCGCCTCGGTCGATCTCAAACTGCGGAACGAAGCCGGCGCGGTGATCCGGCAGGGTGCCGGCGGGACCTCGGCCGGCACCCACAGCGTGTCCTGGAACGGCCTCGATACGCGCGGCCAGCGGGTGTCGGACGGGCTCTACCGGGTCGAGATCGAAGCATTTGGCGGAGTTGGCCGGCCGCTGGTCGCTGAGACCACCATCACGGGCACGGTCGACGCGGTCGAGCTCGCCGGGGACGGCCGCATGAAGCTCTCGATCGACGGCATGCTCGTCCCGAGCGATGCCGTGACCGCCCTCAGCCGGCCGCCGCCTGCGGCCTGATCGGATCTCGCGTCCGCTCATCCGCCTCATGTCGAACGGCGGCGACGACCGTCGACCAACCTACTGGAGACCATCTCATGAGCCTGTTCGGTTCGCTCTTCTCCGGCGTCTCGGGCCTGACCGCCCAGAGCCAGGCGATGGGCATGATTTCCGACAACGTGTCGAACGTGAACACCGTCGCCTACAAGGGTGCGACGGCGCGCTTCTCGACCCTGGTCACGCGCTCGGCGGCATCCGCCACCTTCAGCCCTGGTGGCGTGCGCGCCGGCACCGCGTACGAGATCGGCGAGCAGGGGCTGATCCAGGGCAGCAACTCGCCGACCGATGTCGCCATCGACGG
>DASUSF010000208.1:0-13439 GCA_036375275.1 Geminicoccaceae bacterium
GCATGGCATTTCCCCTCGGGCTGCTTTCGGTCTCGCGCACGAGGGAGGTGGGGTTTCCAGTCGCTGGAAGGTCAAGGCCCGCCATGGGCCCGATCGTGGGCCGCTCGGCACGAGCCCCCGCCTCCCGCCGCGGCTCAGACCCCGAGCACGCGGTGGAGACGAGCGTCCTTGGTCTTGAAGTGGTTCACGAACCAGTCGCGGACCGCGGTCGCGAGCGCCTGCTCGGCGTCGGCGTAGGCGCCCCCCTCGAAGTCGTCCATGATGTCCCGGATCTCGTCGAGCAGCGCCTCGTGCTCGCTCTTGTGCGCGGCGTACTCGTCGTAGCGGTGCTTGCGCATCACCGTCTCCTCGAGCGCGAAATGCGCCGAGATGCGCGCGAAGACCTCGCCGAGGAAGCGCCGCACCTCGTCCTCGCCGGTCCCGGCGCGCATCCCCTCGTGGAGCTGGTTGATCAGGTCGACCAGCTCCCGGTGCTCGTGATCGACCTCCGCGATGCCGGTCTCGAACTCCCTCCGCCATTCCATCAGCGCCATGGTCCCTCTCCTCGCGTTGATCCGGGGCTTCCGGAGCCGCGCGGCGGTCAGCGGACGACGAAGCCCCCGGTCTCGGATCGGAAGTCGATCGCGAGACTCTGCCGCGGCCGGAGGTCGACGTCGACCTGCCGCTCGTAGTCGAAGCCTTCGGCGCGCCGGCTGTCCCGGAGCCGCGCGGTCAGCTGGTGGCGGCCCGCCGGCACCCGGAACCGCTCGTACACCCGGGATGGGCCGTCCCGCGCGAGCCCGGTGGGCTCCAGGCTCGCCCGGTAGAGCACCTCGCCATCGAGCTCGAGCTCGACCAGCACCGGCAGCCGCTCGCGCGAGCACGCCTGGGGCCGGCGCATGTTCGGCGGCAGCTCCCGGAGCTCCTCGGGCGAGCGCGTCCGGCACGGCTCCCTCCGCTCGGCGCCGTGCGCGAAGCTCAGCCTGACCAGCGCCATGTCGGGCGGAAACCGGGTGAGGTCCGGGTTGCTGGAACAGTAGCCGATGCCGAGCGCCAGCAGCCCGTACACCGCCCCCTGCCCGAGCCACGCGAGGGGCCTAGCCATGGTCCGCGCCGGCCTCCAGCTGGCGGGACGGCGGCACCGCCGCACGCCGGAGCGCCTTCGGCGCCTCGACCTCGCCGAGCCGGGCCAGGAAGGCGTCGAGCGCGTCCCGGAGCCGGCCGGTCTCCGGCCGCCCGACCCAGATCGTCTCGAGGCGCTCGCGCGGGACCCGCTTGCGGAGGTGGGGGTCGCGCCGGCCCTCGAGCCGGGCCTCGGTCCAGTCGATGCCGAAGCGGTGGCGGCACTCGCCCTCGGCGCAGCCGGTGAGCGCCACGCCATCCGCGAGGTCGCGGCTCAGGACGTAGTCGATGAAGGAGGGCGGCAGCTGGCCGATGCAGGCGAGGCTGACGGCGCCGACCGCTTCGTTCCTGAGGGCGGTGACGTCGATCCCCGGATGGCAGCCGAACAGCATCACCTGGGGCGCCCCGGCGCGGCGCGCGGCGCGGAGCTCCGCCCCCGCCGCGTCGACCCGCTCGCGCAGCGTCGCGACGGTCAGCTCGGGCAGGTCGATCCCCGGGATCAGCGCGGAGGCGCGGCGGAACGGCATCGAGGTCGGGCAGGCGCCGGCGCAGATCCCGCAGCGGACGCACCTGTCCGGATCGACCACCGCCTCGGCCTCGAACGGCCGGCCGTCGCTCCGGCGCATCATCTGGATCGCCTCGTACGGGCAGTCCAGGGCGCACCGCGTGCAGCCGTTGCAGTTGGCGAGGTCGACCACCGCCGCGGGCGCCGCGCGGAACGGCGGCAGCCACGGCAGGGCGACCAGGATCAGGGTCAGCACCAGGACCATCCCCCAGCTCGCGACCCCGGGCCAGCTCTCGAACAGGGGGTAGAGGCCGAGATAGAACCAGTCGAGGCCGAGATCCGCCGGCACCGCGCCGAGGTCGGCCGGGCCGTGGCTGGTCGCGGGCTTGACCAGGGAGAGGGCCAGCATGGTCAGGAACATGCCGGCGGCGAGCCCGCGCGCCGGGTTGATCTCCGGTCGCTTCACCCGCTGCAGGTGGATCCAGAGCACGAGCAGCAGGACCAGCGGCAGCGCGATGTGCAGGAAGATCATCAGGGTGAAGAAGCGGTCGTCCAGGGTCGCCGACGACAGGAAGTTCCGCGCGATCGACAGCCCGAAGATCGGCAGCCGGTCGAGCCACTCGGTGCTGACCACGGCGACGTACTGGGCGAGCGTGTCCCAGACCAGCCAGTAGCCGGTGATCCCGGAGAGGAAGACCAGCCAGAGGATCGGGACGCCCGTGACCCAGGTGAACCAGCGGGCGCCGCGGTAGCGGTCGAGCGAGAACTCGCGCACGAGGTGCAGCACCATGACCACGACCATCCCGTCGGAGGCATAGCGATGCAGGCTCCGCATCACGCCGCCCGCGTACCACTGGTCGTGGGTCAGCCGCTCGACAGAGGCGAAGGCGGCGGTGATCCCGGTGTCGAAGAAGATGAAGAGGTAGACCCCGCTGACCGCGACGATCCAGTAGAAGAAGAAGCCGAGGCCGCCGAGGTGGTAGAGGGGGTTCCAGGCCGGCGGGAACGCGGCATCGAGCAGCACTTCCAGCCGCTCGAACGCCGTCCGCAGGGCCGCTCGCAACCGGTTCAAGGGAAAGAGGCTCCGGGCTTCACCAGGGGTCAGGTGCCGGGGCCGTGATGGGCCGCCCGGCGCCACTCCCGGAGAACGAAGAAGGCGACCCCGGAGAGCGAGGCGGCGCCGATCGCGATGCCGATGAACACCGACCAGTCGAACCGGTAGCGCGCGTTCCGCGGGTCGTAAAGGGTGCAGAACAGGCGCACCCGGTTGATCAGCCCGTCGAGGGTGGTCCAGCCGCTGCGGGTGCCGAATACCAGCTCCTTCAGCGGCTCGACCAGGGCCGGCACCCCGAACGCGCCGCCGTAGATCTGCCGGTAGACCCGGCCCTCGGGGTCGATCACCGACACCTGCGCCACGTGGTCGAGGCCCTGCGCGGTGGGCGTGATGGTGAAGCCGAGGTCGGCGGCGAGGCGGTCGATGGTCGGCTGATCGGCCGAGAGAAAGACCCAGTTCGGGAGATCGACGCCCTGCGAGCGGGCGAACGCGCGCATCCGCTCGGGCGTGTCGTTGCGGGCATCGAAGCCGATGGTCAGGACGGTGAACGCCCCCTCGCCGAGCGCGTCCTGCGCCGCCTCGACCGCCGGGTAGAGGGTCTGGACGACGAGCGGGCAGGCCTGGCTGCAGGCGGTGTAGACGAGGTTGACGACCAGCGGGCGGCCGCGGAAGTCGGCAAGCCGGACCGGGCGGCGGGCGGTGTCGCGGAAGGCGTGATCGCCGACGGTGCGGCCGAGGGCGGCCTGGCTGGCCGCGAGCGCGGTCTGCTGGTCCGGCACCTGGGCCGTCGCCGGCGCCCCTGCCAGTGCGAGGGCCAGGACGAGGGCCATCGCCGTGCCGGCGAGCGGCAGGGGAGCGCGGCGGGACATCAGGCGCCCCCGCCGAGCAGCCAGCGGTCGAGGATGGCGGCGATCAGCAGCAGGGTCAGCTGGACGAGCGAGGCGAAGAAGTTGCGCATCGCCCGGGCCGGTCCCGGCGCCCGCACCAGCTCGATGCTCCGCCAGGTGAAGTACGCGCCGCCGACCAGCGCGCCGAGGCCGTAGATCCAGCCCTGGCCGAAGGCGAGCGGCAGCAGCGCGAGGAGGCTGAGCACGACGGTGTGCGCGAGGATCACCCAGGCGGCCGCCTGGTCGCCGACCACCACGGGCAGCATCGGCACGCCGCCCCGTGCGTAGTCCTGGTGGAGGGCGGTGGCGAGGCTCCAGAAGTGGGGCGGCGTCCAGAGGAACAGCACGAGCGCCAGGATCAGCGGCGCCGGCGCGAGGCCGGGATCGACCGCGGCCGCGCCCGCCAGCACCGCGAAGCTCCCGGCGAGACCGCCGACCACGATGTTCAGCCAGGTGCGCCGCTTCAGCCAGACGGTGTAGACGACGCCGTAGGTGAATGCGCCGAGGAAGACGTGCGCCGCCGCCTGGAGATTGATCGCGAGCGCGGTCGCCAGCACCGGCCCGAGCAGCAGGGCGCCGATCGCTCCGAGCCAGAGCGGGCCCGCCTGGAACTGGCCGGTGACGAACGGCCTGAGCCGGGTCCGCTTCATGTTGGCGTCGAGATCCCGCTCGACGTACTGGTTGAACGCGCCCGCGCTGGCGGAGGACAGCAGGACCGCGAGCGCGAGCAGCGCGGTCTGCCAGGCGGCGGGCGCCGGCCCCGGCGCCACCGCCACGCCGGCCAGCGCGCACAGCATGATCGCGACGCCGATCCGGAGCTTGAAGACCGAGAGGAGAGCGCGCGCGGTCGTGGTCATGGCGGTGGCCGGAGGGGCCGCCCGGCTCAGCCGAGCGGCCACAGCTCCGAGAGGTACTTCCAGTTGACGAAGTAGTAGAGGACGAACGCGCCGAAGAAGACGCCGACCAGGACGTAGGTCCCGGGCAGGTGCCAGGTCCCGGCGCTGCCGTAGGTGGTCGCCACCTGCGGCCCGCACGGCGCGATCATGCGGCCCTGGCTGAAGGTCTCCGCGGTGGCCGGCTTGCCGAACAGGATCGAGGCGACGGTGACCGCGACGTACATGATGCCGCCGGCCGCCGCGAGGATCGCCGACAGGCCGTTCAGGCCGAGCATCAGGAACGCCGTCGCCGGGTAGTCGAAGGACAGGTAGGCGTCGGTGAAGGTGATGTCCCAGTGCCGGCGCGCGACCCCGAGCGTGCCCGCCCCCATCATGAACAGCGAGATCCCGGCGGCGCCGGCGCCGAACACGTAGGGCTGCCACTTGGCGACCTGCGGCCACATCACCTCGCGCTGGAAGATCAGCGGGATCACGAGGTAGGTGACCCCCATGAAGGCGAGGGTGGTGCCGGTGACGACGGTGGCGTGGAAATGGCCCGGCACGTAGAGGGTGTTGTGCAGCATCAGGTTCAGCTGCTCGGTGCCGAGCACGACGCCCGAGATGCCGCCGAGGAAGCCGAACATGACCAGCGACAGGAACATGGCGGAGAACGCCGGGTTGTCCCAGGGCGCCCGGCGCAGCCACTCGAAGATGCCGTTGGTGTAGCCGCGCCGGCGCTGCGCCGCCTCGACCGCGCCCGGCACGGTCAGGCCGTGGATCATGCTGCCGAGCACGGCCAGGTACATGGCATAGCTGGTGTTGAAGATCTTCCAGTTCGAGCTCAGCCCCGGCTCGGCCAGCAGATGGTGGGCCGCGGCGAGCTGCAGGAAGAAGATGTAGAGCAGGAACGCGCCCCGGCTGACCTTCTCGGACAGCGGCTTGCCGCCGAGCACGACGGCGATGATCAGGTACCAGATGGCGACGTGCGCCGAGACGTTGATCTGCTGCGAGGAGTGGCCCATCCCCCACCAGACCAGCTTGTACATCAAGGGGTCGATGTGGCTGATCAGCCCGAGCGACCACAGCCAGGTCGGGACCAGGATGATCGCGCCCGAGACCAGGGTGTACACGGCGATGATCGCCGCCGTGAGGGCGCCGAAGGTGACCAGCGGGATCGACCCCTCGTAGGTCCCCTCCTCGCGCGCGATCACGAGCGTGCCGAAGAAGATGAAGCAGGCGACGAGCGCGCCGACCGCGAACAGGATCAGGCCGAGGTAGAAGTTCGGCGCCGCCTGCATGGGCGGGTAGGAGGTGAACATCACGCTCGATTCGCCCTCGAGCACGGTCACGTTGACGATCAGGGCGCCGATCAGCATCAGCGCGAAGGCGACCCACGCGAGCCGGGGCGTGGCGAGGCGCGAGTTCAGGAGGACCGTGGACGCGAAATAGAGGACCGCGACCTCGAAGAAGATGATCCAGACCAGCAGCACGTCGAGGCCGTGCGCGGTGAGGATCATGTAGAACCACTCGGCCGGCAGGAGATGCACCGCCTGCCAGCGGGTCAGCGCGACCATCAGGCCGAACAGGCCGCCGATCGCGAGGAAGATCACGGCGACGACGGCGTTCGCCTTGATCAGCGTCTGGGCCGCGATGTGGATGCGCAGGCCGGTCGCCGGGCAGACCCGGAACTTCTCCTCGCGCGGCGCCCGGCCGCGCAGCGCCTCTGCCGTGGTCGCCATCTCAGCCTCCTTCGGCCGCGGCCGCGGCTCCGCCCTGACCCGGCTCGACCACGTAGATCTTGCCGACCATGGTGTGGTGGCCGATGCCGCAGTACTCGTTGCAGACGACGCTGAACTCGCCCGCCTCGTCGGGCGTGACCTGCATCACGAGCTCGTAGCCAGGATGAACCTGGATGTTGATGTTCTCGGGCTGGAGCGAGAAGCCGTGCTGCCAGTCCATGGACGACAGGTGGAGCCGGTAGGACTGGCCCTTCTCGAGCTCCAGGATCGGCCACCATTCCCAGAGCCGGGCGAGCATGTAGACGTCGGAGCCGGGCGGCGGGTGGACCACCGGGTAGCCGGTGTCGCCCTCCTCGCGCACCGTGTGCGCCTCGGCCATGGTCTCGGTGCGCGTCGCGAAGTCGTCGGGGCTGATGCGGTAGGCCTCGTTGGAGAGGTTCTGCTCGCCCGTGAAGTGCCACCAGACCATCATGAAGAACATCACGAGGCCCCAGAGGAACGCGATGCCGATCCAGACCAGCTCACCGCGCTCGACCGGCTCGTTCCACCACACCCGCTGCTCGGGAGGACG
Organism: Geminicoccaceae bacterium; assembly: GCA_036375275.1. GTDB lineage: Bacteria > Pseudomonadota > Alphaproteobacteria > Geminicoccales > Geminicoccaceae > DASUSF01. Next base: position 6,733 of record DASUSF010000208.1, read on the forward strand.
AATCGCCATGCCGCCCTCCCCGCTCAGGAGCCGGGGGGCGGGGCGATGGGGATCTGCGCGATCTCCATGATGCCCCAGATCAGGTAGAGGACGGCGGGCGTCGCCACGCCGATGAAGAGCAGCAGGAAGGGGTTGTCGAGCAGGCGTTGCATCGCCGGTATGCGCTCGAGGGGGTCGCCGCCCGGACCGCGCTCCCCGGCAGGTCGGGCGCTGGGCTCGGATTCCGCCATTGATCGACTCCCTGGTCGGCAGGTCCACGCTCGCGTCCGCGGGGCGGACGTCGAGGGACCTTCGACCGGAGCCGCCGGGCCCGCCTTGACCTCGGTCAAGCCGTGGCGGGCGCAGGCGGTCGATCATGCCCCGCCCGACGGGGCCGCCCGCCGCCGGCGCTCCTTCCGCGACGGCGACCCGTCCCGCCCCGGTCCGACCGGCACCGGGCGCAGGCGGGGCATGACACCCGGAAGCGGGTGTGGTTCAGTCGCCCCCGGACCTGTGGCCCCTCGACCACGACCTTCCCGATGCTCTCGCCGCTCGCGTTCCGCACCTACCGCCACCTGTTCGCCGCTCAGGTCACGGCGCTGATCGGGACCGGCCTCAGCACGGTCGCGCTCGCGCTGCTCGCCTACGACCTCGCGGGCGGCGATGCGGGGTTCGTGCTCGGGACCGCGCTCGCGCTGAAGATGGTCGCCTACGTCGGGATCGCGCCGCTCGCCGGCGGCTTCGCCGATCGGGTGGCGCGGCGGCGGCTGCTCGTCGGCCTCGACCTGGCGCGGGCGGGCCTCGTCGCGTGCCTGCCGCTGGTCAGCGAGGTCTGGCAGGTGTTCGCCCTGATCTTCCTGATCAGCGCCTGCTCGGCGAGCTTCACCCCGACCTTCCAGGCGACCATCCCGGACGTGCTGGAGGAGCCGCACTATACCCGCGCGCTCTCCCTCTCGCGCCTCGCCTACGACCTCGAGAACCTCCTCAGCCCGGCGCTGGCCGGGCTCGCGCTCCTGCTGCTCGGCTACGACGCCCTGTTCGCGCTCAACGCCCTCGCCTTCCTGGTCTCGGCGCTGCTGGTCCTGAGCGTCCGGCTGCCGGCGCCGGCGCCGGCGGAGCGCGGCCGGGGCGGCATCGGGAACGCGACCTTCGGGATCCGCGCCTACCTCGCGACGCCGCGGCTCCGGGGCGTGCTCGCGCTGTCCGCCGCGGTCGCGGCGGCGGGGGCGATGGTGATCGTCAACACCGTGGTCTACGTCCGCGCCGAACTCGGCGGCAGCGAGAGCCAGGTGGCGCTCGCGCTCGCCGCATCCGGCGCCGGCTCGATGCTGGTCGCGCTTGCCCTGCCGCGCCTCCTCGACCGGATCGACCAGCGCCGGGTGATGCTGGCGGGCGGCGGCATCCTCGCCCTCGGGCTCGCGCTCGGGCTGCTCCGCCCGGACCTGACCTCGCTCGTGGCGCTCTGGTTCCTGCTCGGCGCCGGCCTCTCGCTGGTCCAGACGCCGATCGGCCGGGTGCTGCGCGACTCCTGCCGGACCTCCGACCGCCCGGCCTACTTCGCCGCCCAGTTCGCCCTCTCCCACGCCTGCTGGCTGATCACCTACCCGCTCGCCGGCGCGCTCGGGTCCGGAGTCGGCACCGGCGCCGCGTTCGCCGTGCTCGCCGCGATCGTCGCCCTGGCCGCGCTGGTAGCGCGGCGCGCCTGGCCGGCGCCGGACCCGGTCGAGCTCGAGCACCGCCACGGCCCGCTCGAGCACGAGCACCTCCACGTCCACGACGAGCACCACCGGCACGCCCACGCCGGCTGGGAAGGCCCGGAGCCGCACAGCCACCCCCACCGCCACGCGCCCCTCCGCCACCGGCACGCCTACGTGATCGACCTCCACCACCGCCAGTGGCCCGCCTGAACGGGCGGCCGGACCCCTTTATCCGCGAGCTGCCGCGCGGGCGGGTCGGGGTGGAGGGTGCAGCAATTCCCGATGAGACAGAACCGAACCGAACCGCGACGTCCTTCCGCTCATCGGGAGAAAATTGCTCTGTCTCAAGGGAGCAGAGCGGATTCACCCGATCGGAACCGCCCGAGGCGCCGGAGCCTCGGAGCAGCATCGGCCCGGACGGGACCGCCGCCTGGCGATCCCGTCCGGATGACGCGACCCGCGCGTTAGATGAGCGAAAGGACCTCAGGGTCGGGCGCGGCTCCGTCCCATCCGCGATCGCTCCGGCGCGCCTCGGCTACTGGACCGTCCGCGCCGTCTCGGCGTCCGCCGGCACCTGGTCCGCCGGCACCACGCGCCAGAGCGCGCCGGGCGGGTTCTCGCTCGGCCCCTGGTCGGCCAGGTAGAAGTTGTTGGCATTGACCGCGAGCACGTTGCCGTCCTCGTCGTAGCCGCCGGCGGTGAACTGGAGGTCGGTCTGGAGCAGCTCCTCGAGCTGCCAGCTGCCGTCCTCGCCCTGCCCGGCGCCGAACACCCGGCCCGAGCACCAGTCGCCGGCGAGGTAGACGCCGTCCATGCCGCCGTAACGCGCGACCCCGAGCCCCTGCACCGAGCAGCCCCAGCCGTCCTGGAGCTCCGCGGCGCCGGGATAGGGAGTCTGGTGCGGGTACATCGCGACCGGCAGCACGCCGACCACCGCGCAGTCGTCGTCGTTCGCCGGGTCGCCGGTCATCGGATGGCAGTACGCCGCCTCCATGCGCGGCCAGCCGTAGTTCTCGCCACCCTCGCTCGAGCCCGGCTGCCAGATGATCTCCTCCCAGTGGTTCTGGCCGACGTCGGCGATCCAGAGGTCGCCGGTCTCGCGGTCGAAGGAGAACTCGTAGGGATTGCGGACGCCGTAGGCCCAGATCTCGGGGAGCGAGCGGGTCTTGATTTCCGCGAACTGCTCCTCGGTGATCCCGAACAGGACCATGAGCTGCTCGTCGGAGGCGTTGGCGAACGGGTTGTCGTCGGGGATCGCGTAGGGCCGGTCGGCGTCGTCCTCCACGTCCACGTCGATCCGGAGGATCTTGCCGAGCCGCGTCGAGAGATCCTGGCCGGCCTCGTAGGGATCGCCCTCCCAGCCGCCGTCGCCCGAGCCGATGTAGAGGTAGCCGTCGGGGCCGAACTCGATCTGGCCGCCGTTGTGGTTGTACCACGGCTGCTCGATCCGCATGATCACCTTGGCGGTCTCGTTGGTCCGCTCGGGGGTCATGTGGTCGGGGCTCGCGGGGTCGACCGTGAAGCGGACGATCATCCCGTCGCCGTTGAACGGCAGCGACGCGTAGTGGACGAAGAAGTGGCCGTTCTCGGCGAAGTCCGGGTGGAACGCCACCGCGTACAGGCCCTGCTCGACGAACCCGGTCTGAACGTCGTTGCCGAGCGGGTTGATGCTGGTCAGGTCGAGGAAGGGCTGGTCCATGACCTCGCCGTCCTTGACCACCTGGATCCGGCCGATCCGCTCGACCACGAAGATCCGGCCCGAGCCGTCACCGGCGTTGGCGACGTTGATCGGGTCCTCGAAGCCGTCGGCGACCTTGACCAGCTGGATCTTGGGATCGCCCGGCAGATCGCCGCCGGGCTGTGCGACCTCGTCCGGCGTCTTCGGTGGCTCCTGGGCCAGGACCGGTGCGGCCATCAGGGCGGCCGCGGCGACTCCCCAGAGCAAATGACGGCTCTTCATCGAGCGTCCCTCCATCCGTTGGTTGCCTGAGCTTCGTGTTGTTGAGCGGGCGCACGTCAATGGCGCCCGGCCTCCTTGACGGTCGACATAGGAGCACTCCTCCGATGGGCCTGCAACCGTCGACGAGGCTGACGGTCCCGCCGGGCCGCCCCGCGAACCCGCCTCTGCCGGGTGCCGCGGGCGTGCCGGGGATCGGGAGAGAGGGACGGTGGCGCGACGGCGCCGGCCGCGGCGGATCCGCACCGCAAACCCGACCTCCGAACCCCGCGCCGCAGTCGAGCCGTGGCACGGGATTAACCGGATCTTAAGGCTGATGGCGTCTGATCCCCGGACGATGCGGTCGATCGCGAAGGGTGCGCGCCCGGCTGCGTCATCCGGCTCAGCAGGCGCGGGGGCGAGCAGCCATGAAGCAGGGACCTCGAGGCGGCATTCGGCCGGCCGCGGCTGGCGCGGGTCGGGCGGTCCGAACGTCGTTCCCCGGGCCGGCAGCCCGGGCCGCCTCGCCGCTCGGATGGGCCGCGCTGGTCCTGCTGGTCGCGAGCTTGGCCGGGGCCTGCACGGTGCGCCTCGAGCTCGCCGAGCGCCGCGCGATCGCGGGCGACCTCTCGGCCAGCTCGGCAGGCCTCGCGGCGCAGGAGCGCTGGCTCGCCGACAGGCCGGGCGAGACCCTGCAGCCGACCGACCAGGGGATCACCATCGCGGCGGTGATGCCCCGGCATCCGACCGCCGGCCCGATCGAGCTGCTGCCCGCGGCCGGCGGGCGGTCGGCGACACGCGCGGCGGCGGTCACGACACCCGCGTCCCCGGCCGCGCCGGTGCCGGCGCTCCGGCCGGACGGGACGGCGGTCCTGGCCCGGGCCGCGCCGCCTCTGCCCTCCCCGGCGAAGCCGGTCCTGCTCGCCGCGCCGCATCTGGACGGACCGGCGCCCGGCGGGGCGGGGGACGTGCTGGTCATCGAGGGACTGCTACCCGCCGCCGGCCCGCTGTTCTAGATCTGGCCCCGAGGCCTGGCCGGGCCGCGGGGATCAGGAGGTTCGCCGCTCCAGGTCGAGGCTGAGCGGTTCGAGCACCTTCTCCGCCTGCTGGAGCGCGCATTCACCGTCGCCGAGCTCGATCTCGCCGTCGCCGTCGGCATCGAGACCGGCCAGCTGGGCCCGGGTCAGCAGCTCGAGCTGCGGCAGCAGCGCCGCCTGCTCCTCGCCATCGACGCCCGCGAGGATCGACTGCGCGAGGGCGAGGGCGTCGCGGGCGAAGCCGGCGGTGTTCTCGATGCAGACCAGCGCCTCGGCCGCCGCCTCCGCTTCGCCGCCGCCCTCCGCCTGCACCCGGCGGAGCCCGTCCGCCATCTGCCCGGTCGCGTTGAGCAGGCCATAGCCGCGGCCGGTCCAGCCGGGGACCAGGCCGGCCGTCTTGGCGTCCCACGCGGGCGCCGCGTCCGGCTCGATCGCGTAGATCACCTCCCCGACCGCGGTCCCCAGCGCCGCCGGCTCGGCGGAGCTGGCGACGGCGCGGCTGGCGCTCTGGTACGCCGCCTCCGCCTCGACCATCGCCGTGTAGAGGAGGCTCTGGCTGCCGGGCGTGTCCTCGGCGCTGACCAGGATCGTCTCGAGCGTCGTGAACTCGTCGTCGGTGACCAGCCCGAACGCCGCGTCGCGCCAGCTGCCGACGCCTTCGCCGAGGCCGCAGCCGCCCAGCAAGAAGAAGCTCAGGCCGGCGGTGATCACCCTTCGCATCGACGACCTCCCCGTGGCGGCAGGGGCTTGGCGCCCCTTCGACGCTCGTCTTTCGCTGTCGCCCCGCTAAAGTGCGTCCGCGCGCGGCGTCTGACCAGAGCGAGGTGGCGGTGGACAATTCGGAACGGCACGGACGGGTCGAGCTTGCGGCGGCGCTCCGCTACGCCTGCCGGCTGGGCCTCCACGAGGGCGTGTGCAATCACTTCAGCCTGGCGCTGCGCGAGGACGGCTCCGAGTTCCTGGTCAACCCGCAGGGCCTGCACTGGTCGGAGCTCAGGGCCTCCGACCTGGTCCGGGTGCGGGGCGACGGGACCATCGTCTCCGGCGCCGGCCCGGTAGAGGACAGCGCCTTCTACATCCACGGCCGGATGCACGCCGCCCGGCCGGGCGCCCGCTGCATCCTGCACACCCACATGCCGTACGCCACCGCGCTGACCTCGCTGGAGCGGGGCCGTCTGGAGCCGGTCACCCAGAACGCGCTCCGCTTCACCGGCCGGATCGCCTACGACGACGACTACGGCGGCCTCGCTCTCGACGCGTCCGAGGGCGACCGGCTGGCGGCCGCGCTCGGCGACAGGCAGATCCTGTTCATGGCCAACCACGGCGTCGCGGTGGTCGGCGGCGAGGTCGCGCTCGCCTTCGACGACCTCTACTACCTCGAGCGGGCGTGCCAGGTGCAGGTGCTCGCGATGTCGACCGGCCGGCCGCTCAGGCGCGTCCCGGACGAGGAGGTGGCCCGCACCGGCGAGCAGATGGAGCGGTCCGGCCCCGAGCAGGCGCACCTGCACTTCGCCGCGATCAAGCGGATCCTGGACCGCGAGGAGCCGGACTACGCCGACTGATCCCCGGACCTGGCGCGGCGCTCAGGGCTCCCGCTCCTCGGGCGCCTCGTCCGGTCCGCCGGTCGCGTCCGGGTCGAGCAGCCGGTGCAGGTGGACCACGAAGTAGCGGACGTGGGCGTCGTCGACGGTCGCCTGTGCCTTCGACCGCCAGGCGGCGCAGGCGGCCCGGTAGTTCGGGTACAGGCCGACGATGTCGACCTTGTCGAGGTCGGCGAACTCGGTGCCGCTCGGGTCCTTGAGCTCGCCGCCGAGGACGAGGTGCAGGAGCTGCTGTGCCATGTCGGGATCTCCGGGAGGGGCGCGCCGGACCGGCGCCGGATGTTGCAAATTCCAGGGCCTCGCCTACCCTTGCGGCCGAACCGCACGGCCCATGAGGGGGACAGGCATGACAAGGATCCTCGGCGGCTTCGTCCTGGCGCTCGGGCTCCTCGCCGGGCCCGCGGCGGCGCAGGACTTCCAGCCCGCGATCATCTTCGACATGGGCGGCAAGTTCGAC
>DASUSF010000209.1:0-10401 GCA_036375275.1 Geminicoccaceae bacterium
GGTCGCGAGCGGCTTCACGCTGATCTTCGGCCTGATGCGCAACGTCAACCTGGCGCATGGCTCGCTCTACCTGCTCGGCGGCTACATCGGCTACGAGGTCGCGACCTGGACCGGCTCCTGGGTCCTCAGCTTCGTCGCCGCTTTCCTGATCGTCGGCCTGCTCGGGATCGTGCTCCAGTTCGTGGTGTTCCGACGGATCGAGGGGCAGGACCTCCGCCAGACCCTGGTGACGATCGGGATCTCGATCGTCCTCGCCGACCTCATGCTCTGGATCTGGGGCGGCGACTTCTACCAGATCCTGACGCCCGAGTGGGTCTCGGGACCGGTCGAGACCTTCTTCGTCTCGTCGATCCACCGGCGGACCGGGGAGCCGATCTACCTCACCTACCCGTTCGTCCGGCTCCTGATCCTGTTCGCCGCCGTGGTCCTCGGGATCGCCATGTGGCTGGTGCTGACCCGCACCCGGATCGGGATGCTGATCCGGGCGGGGGTCGACGACCGCGACATGCTGTCGGCCACCGGGGTCAACATCCAGCTCGTCTTCCTCGGGGTGTTCGCGTTCGGCGCCGGGCTCGCGGGCATGGCCGGGGTGGTCGGCGGCACCTTCCAGTCGCTCGCGCCTGGCGAGGACATCCGCTTTCTTCTGGCGTCCCTGGTCGTCGTGATCGTCGGCGGCATGGGCTCGATCCCGGGCGCCGCCCTCGGGGCCGTATTGATCGGCCTCGCCGAGCAGTTCGGCTCGGTCTACGCGCCGACCTACGCGGTCGTGCTCACCTTCCTGATCATGGTCCTGGTGCTGGCCTTCCGGCCCCAGGGCCTGGTGAGCATCCGCTGATGGCAGGTGCTTGGCTGCCGCTGCCCCCTCACCCTGCCCCTCTCCCCGTGGGGGAGAGGGAAGCGCCTTGCCGCCGCGGCCTCATCTCCCTCGAGGGAGAGGGTCGAGCGGGGCCCCAACCCCGCTCGACGGGTGAGGGTGGACGACCCGGCGCGGGCGGAGCCGCCTGATGGCGACGGCGCGGCGCGAGGTTCCGAGGGCCGCGGGCGCGGCCGAGAACGCGGCGTGGCTCGCCGACCGGCTCCGCCGGGTGCATCCGGCCGTCTGGGTGGTCGGCTTCCTCCTCCTGATCATGCCGGCGGTCGCGGGCGACTTCGTGCTGGTGCAGATCTTCGGCTGGGCGGCCGTCCTCGGCATGATCGCGCTGAGCCTGATGTTCCTCGCCGGCTACGGCGGCATGGTCAGCCTCGTCCAGATGACGGTCGCGGTCTGCGCCGCCTACATGGTCGCGATCTTCGGCACCAGCGGCATCAGCGAGATCAGTCTCGGCTGGCCGTGGTGGCTCACGGTCCCGGTTGCGATCGTGATCGCCACCCTTTTCGGCACGCTCAGCGGCGCGCTGGCGGTCCGGACCGAGGGCATCTACATGATCATGATCACGCTGGCGATCGCCGCCGCCTTCTTCTACTTCACCCGCCAGAACTATGTGATCTTCAACGGCTTCGCCGGCCTGAACGGGGTGCGCCCGCCGAACGTGTTCGACCTCGACTGGCGCGCGCCGGTGCCGTTCTACTACCTGTGTGTCGGCTCTGCCGTCCTCGCCTACGCCATCGTGCTCTACGTCTCGCGCTCGCCGTTCGGCCTGGCTCTCCAGGGCATCCGGGACAATCCGCGCAGGATGGCGGCGCTCGGCTTCAACGTCACCGCGCACCGGATCGCCGCCTACACCTTCGCCTCGGTCATCGCCGCGGTGGCGGGCATCCTCCTCGTCTGGCTGAACAGCCAGGTCTCGCCCGGCACCGGCAGCATCGGGGCGGTCATCGACATCCTGGTGATCGCGGTGGTCGGCGGGCTCGTGCACCCGATCGGCCCGTTCATCGGCGCGCTCATCTACGTCATCCTCCGGACCTTCGCGCTCGACGCCCTGGTCGCGGTCGGGCTCGACGGCGCCCGTTTCCAGCTCCTGATCGGCCTTGGCTTCCTGCTGATCGTGTTCTTCTCGCCGGACGGGGTGCTCGGGCTCTGGGCGCGCGCCCGCGCACGCCTCGCGAACGGCCGGGACGAGATGCGCGTGCCCGACCGAGGAGCGGGGTGATGGCGACGAGCGTAGCCGAGCGCCTGAGCACGACCGGCCGGGGCAACGCGCTCGAGCTTCGCGGCGTGACCCGGATGTTCGGCGCGCTCGCAGCGCTGAGCGATGTGACGATGAGCGTCCAGCCGGGCGAGCGGCGCGCCGTCCTCGGCTCCAACGGGGCCGGCAAGACGACGCTCTTCAACTGCATCACCGGCGACTTCCCACCGACCTCCGGGACCATCCGGTTCTTCGGCGAGGACGTGACCCGCTTCCCGCCGCACGAGCGGATCCGGCGCGGCCTCCGGCGCACCTACCAGATCTCGCTGCTGTTCGCCGGCCTCAGCGTGCTCGACAACGTCTACCTCGCCTGCCGCGGCGTCTCGCGGGGGCGCTACTCGCTGCTCCGGGCGCGCCGCAACGACGTTCTGGTGCAGGCAGCCGAAGACCTGGTCGAGGCGGTGCATCTCTCGGCCGTCAGGGACCAGAAGGTCGGCAACCTCGCCCACGGCCAGCAGCGCCAGCTCGAGATCGCGCTCGCGCTCTCCGGCGCGCCCCGCTTCGTCCTGTTCGACGAGCCCGCCGCGGGGCTGTCGCCGACCGAGCGGCGCGAGCTGATCGAGATCCTGACCAACCTGCCGTCCCACATCGGCTACATCATCATCGAGCACGACATGGACGTGGCGCTCCGGGTGGTCGAGAGCGTCACGATGATGCACAACGGTCGGATCTTCAAAGAAGGGGATCCGGCCGAGATCGAGAGCGACCCCGAGGTCCAGGAGCTCTATCTCGGCGGCGGCCTGGGGGCGGGTCATGCCTGAGCGGGCGGCGCGGGCCAGCCCGGTCCTCGAGATCCGGGGGCTGAACGTCTACTACGGTCACTCGCACGCGCTTCAGGGGGTCGACCTGACCCTCGAGCACGGCGTCCTCTCGGTGGTCGGCAGGAACGGCATGGGCAAGTCGACGTTGTGCCGGACCATCATGGGCCTGCAGCCGGCCGCGGGCGGCACCATCCGCTTCAAGGGGCGGAGCATCCTCGGCCTGCCGCCGGCCCGGATCGCCCGCCTCGGGATCGGCTACGTGCCCCAGGGGCGCCGGCTCTGGCCGTCGCTCACGGTCGACGAGCATCTGCAGCTCGCGGCCGCCCGCGAGGGCGCGTGGTCGATCGAGCGGATCTACGCGACCTTCCCGCGCCTCGCCGAGCGCAGGGCCCACCGCGGCGGCCAGCTCTCGGGCGGCGAGCAGCAGATGCTCGCGATCTCCAGGGCGCTCCTGCTCAATCCCGCGCTGCTGGTGATGGACGAGCCGACGGAAGGCCTGGCCCCGCTCATCGTGAGCCAGGTCGAGGCGATGCTCGCGCACCTCGAGGACGAAGGCGACATCTCGGTGCTCCTGATCGAGCAGAACATCGGGGTCGCGACCGAGGTCGCCGAGCGCGTCGCGATCATGGTCAACGGCCGGGTCAACCGCCTGATGGACGCCCGCGAGATCGCCACCGACCGCGACCTGCAGCAGCGCCTACTCGGGGTCGGGCGCCACGGCCACGAGGAGAGCGAGGACGCGGCGGCGCCCGCTGCGGCGGACGCCAGCGAAGTCGGACCGCGATCCGGCCACCGCGGCCCGCAGAAGATCTACATCTCGAATCCTGTCGTCCCGACCCGCTGGAGCCGGCCGGTCCCCGTGGAGCGGATCGAGCGGGCCGCGCGCACCGTCTCGGCGTTGCCGGGCGCGGCGCGGCTCGCGGTCGTGCCCGCCGCCGACATCCGGCCACTGTCCTCAAGCGGCGAGCGGGTGGTCCTGGTCGCCGGCACCCTCGACACCAAGGGGCCGGAACTCCGCTTCATCCGGGACCGGCTTAAGGCGCGGGGGATCCGGACCCGCCTGGTCGATCTCTCGACCACGCGCGCGACCACCTCCGCGGACGTCCCGGCGCACCAGATCGCCGTCCACCATCCGGAGGGGCCGAACGCGGTCTTCGCCGATGATCGGGGTCGCTCCGTCGCCGGCATGGCGCGGGCATTCGAGGCCTGGATCCAGCGACAGAGCGGCATCGCCGGGATCATCGCGGCCGGCGGCTCGGGCGGCACGGCGATGGTCGCACCTGCCATGAGGCGGCTGCCGGTCGGGGTCCCGAAGGTCATGATCTCGACCGTCGCGTCGGGGGACGTCCGGCGCTACGTGGGCCCCGCCGACATCATGATGCTGCACTCGGTCGCCGACGTGCAGGGCCTGAACTCGATCACGCGGGACGTCCTCGGAAACGGCGCCGAAGCCATGGCCGGCATGGTCAAGGCGCGCCAGGAAGCGGCCCGTCGCGGCGGCGCGGCGGAGGATCGACCGGCGGTCGGGCTCACCATGTTCGGGGTCACCACGCCGTGCGTCCGCAAGGCGACGGCGGCGCTGGAAGCCGACTTCGACTGCCTGGTCTTCCACGCCACCGGGATCGGCGGCCGAGCGATGGAGTCCCTGGTCGACTCCGGCCGGCTCAAAGGCGTCCTCGACCTCACCACGACCGAGGTCTGCGACCTCCTGATGGGGGGAGTCTTTCCCGCCGACGAGGACCGCTTCGGCGCGATGATCCGCCAGCGGATGCCGTACGTCGGCTCGGTCGGCGCGCTCGACATGGTGAACTTCGCCGCCCCGGACACGGTCCCCGATCGCTACCGCGGCCGCCGGTTCTACGAGCACAACCCGCAGGTGACGCTCATGCGGACGACGCCGGAGGAGAACGCGCGGATGGGGCGCTGGATCGGCGACAAGCTTAACCAGATGGACGCGCCGGTGCGCTTCTTGCTGCCGGAAGGGGGTGTCTCGGCGCTGGATGCGCCGGGCCAGCCGTTCCACGACCCCGAGGCCGACCGGGCGTTGTTCGACGCGCTGGAGGCGACCGTGCGCGTGACCGCGGCGCGCCGGCTGGTCCGGCTGCCGCACCACATCAACGATCCGGCGTTCGCCGCGGCCGCGGTCGAGGCCTTCCTGGCCCTCCATGGCGGGCGGCCGTCGAAGCGACAGGCGGCCACCTGAGATGTTCGAGCGCGCCGCCCTGCTCGAGAAGTTCCGCTCGATGGTCGCGCGGGGCGAGCCGATCGTCGGCGGCGGCGCGGGCACGGGCCTGTCCGCGACGTGCGAGGAGGCAGGCGGGATCGACCTGATCGTGATCTACAATTCCGGCCGCTACCGGATGGCCGGGCGGGGCTCGCTCGCCGGTCTCCTGGCCTACGGCGACGCCAACCAGATCGTGGTCGAGATGGCGGCCGAGGTGCTGCCGGTGGTCAGGCGGACGCCGGTGCTCGCCGGAGTCAACGGGACCGACCCGTTCCGCCGCATGGACGTGTTCCTGGACCAGCTGCGGGCGCTCGGCTTCGCGGGCGTCCAGAACTTCCCGACGGTCGGCCTGATCGACGGCACATTCCGGGTGAACCTCGAAGAGACCGGGATGGGCTACGGGCTCGAGGTCGAGATGATCCGATGCGCGCACGCCAAGGACATGCTGACCACGCCCTACGTCTTCTCGGAGGACGATGCGCGCGCCATGGCTGAGGCGGGCGCCGACATCGTGGTCTGCCACATGGGGCTCACCACCGGCGGCAGGGTCGGCGCCGGGACGGCGGTCCGGCTGGAGGACTGTCCGGCGAAGGTCGATGCCTGGGCCGAGGCGGCGATGAAGATCAACCCCGACGTGATCGTCCTGGTCCACGGCGGCCCGGTCGCAATGCCCGAGGACGCCGCCTTCGTCCTGGAGAACACCGAGCACTGCCACGGCTTCTATGGCGCCAGCTCGATGGAGCGGCTGCCGGCCGAGGTCGCGCTCACCGAGCAGACGCGGAAGTTCAAGGCGATCCGGCGAGGGCGATCGGGATAGCCGATGCCGTATGCGCACCGATGCGCTACAGCCTTCAGGGATCGTCGTTGCCGGGCTCGACCCGGGCGTCCAGAGGTCGCTGCCGCGGACGTGGCGGTCGGCCATCCTGGATTGCCGGGTCGCGCCCGGCAATGACGACTCGAGAGGCTTCTGCCGGTAGCCAGAGGGCAACCCCGGGCACGAAGTCCGGGCAGCGGGGAGACCAGAGATGACCGCGGGTGAGGTGATTGGCGAGCTGATCCTCTGGCTGATCGTGGCGGTCATCGTCGTCGCGATCGTCTACGTGGTGATGAACTGGCTCTACCGGCGCTCGACCAAGGAGGTGTCGTTCGTCCGGACGGGGTTCCTCGGCGAGAAGGTGGTGATCAACGGCGGCGCCTTCGTCTGGCCCATCATCCACGACATCACGCCGGTCAACATGAACGTCCTGCAGCTCGAGGTGACGCGCGGCCGGGACGAGGCGCTGATCACGCGCGACCGGATGCGGGTCGACGTCGAGGCCGAGTTCTACGTCCGGGTGGCGTCGTCCAAGAGCGCGGTGTCGACCGCCGCCTCGACCCTCGGCCGCCGGACCATGGAGCCGGAGCGGCTGAACGCGCTGCTCTCCGGCAAGTTCATCTCGGCGCTGCGCTCCGCCGCGTCGGGCATGACCATGGAGGAGATGCACGAGCACCGGAGCGACTACGTCCGCCGCGTCCGGGAAGAGGCGGTCGAGGGGCTGGCGCAGAACGGCCTGGAGCTGGAATCGGTCGCGATCCGGGACATCGACCAGACCGACCTCGAGTACTTCAACCCTTCCAACCGGTTCGACGCCGAGGGCCTGACCAACCTGATCGAGAGCATCGAGGGCCGGAGAAAGCTCCGGAACGACATCGAGCAGGACTCGATGATCCGGATCCGCGCGCGCAACCTCGAGGCCGAGAAGCAGGCGCTGACCATCGAGCGGGACAGCGAGAACGCCCGCCTCGAGCAGCAGCGCGAGATCGAGTGGCTGCGGGCGGCGCAGCGGACCGAGGTCGCCCGCCAGCGGGCCGAGCGCGAGACCGAGGCCGAGCACGCGCAGATCCTGGCGCGGGAGGAGATCGAGAAGCGCCGGATCGCGAACGAGCACGCGATCAGCCAGGCGCGGATCGCGTCCGAGCGCGAGATCCGGGCGCTCGAGATCGAGCGGGCCGAGACGATCGAGGCGGCCGAGATCGCGGCGCGGGAGAAGATCGACCGCGCCCGGATCGAGCAGGCGCGGGCCATCGAGCAGGCGACCATCGCCGCGCGCGAGGCGACCGAGCGGGCGAGGATCGAGCAGGAGCGCGCGGTCACGGAAGCGCGGATCGTCAACGAGGAGGAGACCCAGCGGCGCGAGATCGAGCGCCAGCGGGCGGTGGATCAGGCCGGGATCGCGGCGCGCGAGGCGACCGAGAAGCTCCGGATCGCCCAGGAGATGGCGGTGACAGCCGACCGGATCACCTCGGACGAGCGGGTCCGGGTGCTCGAGATCGCGCGCACCCGGGCACTGGAGGAGGCCGAGATCGCGGCCGGGCAGGCGACCGAGGCGGCCCGGATCGCGCGGGAGAAGATGCTCGCCGCCGAGCGGATCACCGCCGAGCGCGACACGCGGGCGCTGGAGATCGAGCGCAGCCAGCACCTCGAGGCGCGTGGCATCGCCGCGACCGAAGCCACCCAGAGCGCCCGGATCGCGCAGGAGGAGCGGGTCCGGACCCTCGAGATCGCACGCAACCGCGCGATCGACCAGTCGGACATCGCCGCGCGCGAAGCGGTCGAGGCCGCGCGGATCGCCCAGGAGAAGCGGATCCAGGCCGACCGGATCGCCAGCGACGAAGCCGTGCGCGGCCGCCAGATCGAGCGCGACCGGGCGCTGGAGGAGGCCGAGATCAGCGCCCGCGAGGCGACCGAGGCCGCTCGCATCGCGCAGCAGAAGAAGCTCGCCGCCGACCGGATCGCCTACGAGGAGGCGACCCGGAAGCTCGAGATCGCCCGGAACGAGGCGGTGGACGCCGCCGACATCGCCGCGCGCCAGGCGACCGAAGCCGCCCGGATCGCCCAGGAGAAGAGGATCGCCGCCGAGCGGATCGCCAGCGACGAGGTCACCCGGAGCCGCGAGATCGAGCGCGACCGGAGCATCGAGGCGGCGCAGATCGCCGCGCGCGAGGCGGTCAACGCCGCCCGAACCGCGCAGGAGCGGCGGAACGCGGTCACGCGGATCGAGGCCGAGCAGGAGACGAGGTCGCGCGAGATCGCCCGCAACGAGGCGGTGCAGTCGGCGGAGCTGGCCGCCAACCGGATCATCGAGTCGGTCCGGATCGAGAAGGAGAAGGAGACTGCAGCCGAGCGGATCGCCCGCGACCGCGAGATCCGCACCCTCGAGATCCGGCGCAACGAGGCCATCGACGAGGCCGCGATCGCGGCCGAGCAGGCGGTCGAGGCGGCCAGGATCGCCCAGTCGAGGACCCTTGCCGCCGAACGGATCGCGGCCGAGCAGGCGACCCGGGAACGCGAGATCGCGCGCGAAGAGGGCGTGGAGGGCGCCGACATCGCGCGGCGGGACAAGGTCGAGCGGGCCCGGATCGCGATGGAGCTCGCCCTCGAACAGGATCGGATCGCCTCGCACCGGAGCCGGGAGGTGCTCGACATCGACCGCAAACGCGTGATCGAGGCCGCCGAGGAGGACCGGGTCATCGAGCTCGCCGAGAAGAAGGCCGAGCGCGCGGCTGCCGACGCGCGGGTCAAGCAGGCGGCGATCGACGCGCGGCGCGACGTGGAGACCCGGGACGTGGTCCGCGAGCAGGCGCTCGATGCGGCACGGCTGGAGCGGCGGCGCTCGATCGAGCAGCTCGAGGTCGCCCGCGCCCAGGCGCTGCGTGAGGCCGAGATCGCGTCGAGGGAGGAGATCGAGCGGGCGCAGATCGCGTCAGAGCGCGGCCTCGACGAGGCCCGGATCGGGCGCGAGCGCGAGCGCCGGCGGCTCGAGATCGAGCGCGAGCGGGCGGTCGAGAGCGCGCTCATGGACAAGGCGATCGCGCTCTACCAGAAGTCGCTGGAGGAATCGGCGGCCCAGGTCGAGGCGGACCTCGCAAAGGCCAGGGCGGCCGCGGCGGAGGAGCAGGTGCAGACGACCCGCGAGAGCGAGCGGGCGAAGCGGCGGCGGACGGTCGAGGTGCTGCTCGCCGAGAAGGAGGCCGAGGAGAAGCGGATCGCCGCCGAGGCCGAGAAGATCCGGGCCGCGGTCGAGGCCGAGGCGCAGCGGCTGCTGAACGAGGCCGAGAACGTCTTGACCGACAGCGCCCGCTATTCGCTGTTCCGGCGCCGCCTGCTCGAGCGGGTCGAGGGCATCGTCGCCGCCAGCGTCAAGCCGCTCGAGAAGATCGAGGGGATCAAGATCGTCCAGCTCGACGGCCTCAACGGCAACGGCAACGGACGCCGCAACACCACCGACGAAGTCATCGACTCGGTGCTCCGCTATCGCGTCCAGGCGCCGATGATCGACGGCCTGCTCAGGGACCTCGACATCGAGGGCGGCACGCTCTCGAACATGGGCGGCCTGATCCGGGAGGCCCGCGACATGCAGTCGATCGCCAAGGAGGCGGCGCGGGAGCCCGAGGGTGGGGGCGGCTCCGGCGAGGGTGGGTCCGGCGGCGGATCGGAAGGCGGGGACGCGCCCAGGGGCGGCGGGCGCGGCCGGCGCACGTCCGGCGGGTCCAGGCGCACGTCGTCCGGAAGCAAGTGAGCGACGATGGCGAACGTCTTCGTCTCTTCCGTCCTCGACGCGCCGGTCGACCGGGTGTGGGCCCGGATCCGCGACTTCAACGCGCTGCCGCGCTGGCATCCGCGGATCGCCGAGAGCCAGATCGAGGACGGGCTGCCGTCGGACAAGGTCGGGTGCGTGCGGAGCTTCCGCCTGCAGAACGGGGACCGGATCCGCGAGCGCCTGCTCGGCCTCTCGGATCACGACCTGTTCTGCACCTACGCGATCCTCGAGTCCCCGATGCCGCTCGAGAACTACGTGGCCACGATCCGGCTCACGCCGATCTCCGACGGCGACCGGACCTTCATCGAGTGGACGGCGGAGTTCGACTGCGCGCCCGAGGTCGAGGACGAGCTGGTCGGCAGCATCGGGCAGAACGTCTTCCAGGGCGGCTTCGATTCGCTGAAGCGGCACTTCTCGGGTCGGGCCGGCGGATGATCCGGGTCCGGCGCAGCACCGTCCTCGACGTCCCGGCAGAGCGGGCGTGGTCGGTGCTCCGCGACTTCAACGGCTTCGACCGCTGGCACCCGGCGATCACGTCGAGCGAGATCGACCGGCGCGCGCCGGGCGATCAGGTGGGCTGCGTCCGCCGGCTCCGGCTCGCGGACGGCGTGGAAGTGCGCGAACAGCTGATCACGCTCTCCGACCTCGAGCAGGTCATGAGCTACTGCCTGCTGGAGACGCCGATCCCGCTGTTCAACTACGTCGCCCAC